>CALAEX010000225.1 GCA_937891165.1 uncultured Lachnospiraceae bacterium
TATTCCGTTTGGAACTACCATTTCTGCATAGGTGTTTTTGTCGAACTCACGTTAAGGTAAAAAAACGACGAAAAAACAGGGAGAAAGTGCAAGAAATTCGGCACTTTTTCGCTGTCCTTTTGCTTTGTTTTTGTGGTAAAAAAGAGAAAAATATGGTATACTAAAAGTACTTCAAACACAGGAAAGTAAAGGGAAAACACATGACAGAATTAGAGGAATTACAAAAACTTCGTGCTTTAGTAGAATTACAAAAAGTAAAAATAGAAAAACAGCAAGCAGAATTAGAAAAGAAAGACGAATTGATTCGGAAAAAGGACATCCAAATAGAAAATATGATACAAGCACTTCTTCATGCAAGAAAAAAAATGTTTGGACGTTCCAGAGAAGTAACAGAGGGACAACTTTGTCTTTTTGAAACAAATCAGGAATTAGCAAAGCAATTATCCATCGAACAAAAGAAAGTGGCAGTAAATAGTTATAAAAGAACGCCTCGTCAACCGGGGATTCGAGAAGAATTGCTTAGTGGTATTCCAAAAGTAATCGAAGAATATGTGATTCCAGAAGATGACACTTGCTCTGTCTGTGGAGCACCCTTAAAAATCATAGGAAAACAAATTGTACGTACAGAAGTAGAGTTTATCCCTGCGAAAGTACGTGTAGTTCAAGTTGTCCGTCAAGTAGCCAAATGTACAGAATGTGGCATCAAAGAAGGAAGTGCAGAAAAAGAACACTTTCAAAAAGCAGCAATTCCAGCAAAAGTACTTCCCCATTCGATAGCGACACACTCTTTGGTTGCATGGGTGATGTATCAGAAGTTTGCCATGGGAATTCCTTTACATCGCCAAGAGAATGACTTCTATCGTATGGGGTTGGTCTTACCACGAGCTGATATGACCCATTGGGTCATTCGTTGTAGTGAAGAATGGCTGACACCTATCTATGATAGAATTCATCAAGCATTACTTTCTCTTGGTGTGCTACATATGGATGAAACAAAAATACAGTGCAATAAAGAAGAAGGACGAAAAGCAAGTAGTGACTCTTTCTTTTGGGTGATGCAGAGTGCTGCTTGTGAAAACATATGTGCCACATTCTTTTTTTATTCGAAAAGCCGTGCAAGAAGTGTAGCAAAAGAATTATTGCAAGGGTTTTCTGGTTATTTAATTACGGATGCTTATCAAGGGTATGAAAAAATAGAGCAAGTGAAACTGAGTTTGTGCTATGCCCATCTTCGACGTTATTTTATAGATAGTATTCCATTAGATAACAAAGGAAAAGAATTACCTGGTTCTAAGGGAGCAGAAGGTCGGGAGTATATCAATCAACTGTTCCAATTAGAAGCAAACCTCAAAGATTTGAGTAACGAAGAGAGAAAAGAACAGCGTCAGAACGGAGTCAAATCCCTTCTCGATGCTTTTTGGTCGTGGGTAGAAGAAACGAGTACGCTACCAACGACGAATGAAAAGTTAACGAAAGCTTTAAACTATGCTAAAAATCATAAAGAGGGATTTCATACCTTTTTAGAAGATGGTCGTTTAGTGATCTCAAACAACTTGGTGGAATCCCATATCAGACCCGTAGCTATTGGAAGAAAAGCGTGGTTGTTTGCAGATACTCCAAAAGGAGCAACTGCGAATGCAGTACTTTATACTATCGTAGAAAGTGCGAGAGCCAATGATCTAGATGTATATGAATATTTGAATTATCTTCTGACAGAACTTCCTGAATTAGGGTATGCCTATAAGGAAGCACCAGAGAGATTAGATAAGTATTTGCCATGGTCAGACCAGCTTCCCGAAGAAGTTCGACTGAAACAAAAAAGAAAAAAATGTGTAGAAAAATAACGTATGGAAAGTATACCAGGAAGAAGGTATAAGTTCCATACGCCTTTTTTTGAAGCACTTACAGGAGGTCTTTCATTTGATAGAAAAAAAACAAACAAGAACTTTGGCAACAACGCATTTCGGATTGGGAACAGAGTGGAATGGAAATTCGGGCTTGGTATTTAAAACATCATATCGAGAAGCAACCGTTTCACTATTTGCACAAGTACCTATATTTTCAGAAGTTTTTCTACATTCTAGTGCTTCTACTACACGTACAGCATCCATAGAAAATCGGCTTACCCTCAAAAAAGAAGTTATTATGATACTATGATTCCATATAAATAACTTTCTTTAAATGATATTTTTCAAAATTGTCAAAATAAATTTGAAAATGACAAACCTGCCATTACAGAAGATGGCATTCCTTATTGTCCAAACGATTCTTCTCTCCTGATGAAGTACGAAAGAACTTCCAAACTTCCTAGTAGAATCACCCGATATAAGTTTTCCTACCCTAAAATCAAATAGTTCTATGACAAATCCACTGGTAAATGTCACAGAGAGTGTCAGTATGATACTCCTTGTACTTCTTCCAAATGTGGACATATGGTTTATATCTATCTCCAAAAAAATCTTTGTCTCGCTGGACGACGCACATAAAATGAAAAAACATTACATATCGACTTACTTCTTGCTAGTATCACTCAACTAATCACCGTAGTACTTGAGAATAAAATCAATCACAAGGAATACATTTGAAATTTGAAGCCTAAGACCACTCATTACATAGGATTTATCCATTCCAAAAGACCTATCGCTTATTAAAGTACGCCTAAAACTGAGATTATCCATATTTCATCCTAGAATTCGTATTTCACATGAACTCCTTCTTATTTTAGTTCAAGATTGCAAACTAACTCATTGTGCTACTTAAAACTTGGATAATAAACAGGTTAAAAAGCCCAAAAGTATCCCTATATTATTTTTGAAGATTTTATTTACTGTTAGAAAATCAATTGTTTAATCTTCATGATATCACAAGTTTTACCAAAAAGATGATTTAATACAAGGCATAAATTATAGGCAAGTATTTTATTTATCAAACGAGTACACAGACCTTGAAAACTTTTAGCAAGAACCCGTTCCGCATGGAGTTGTTCACTTAATTGAGAAAAGACGGTTTCCACTCTTCGTCGAAGTCGAAATATAAGTTGTCGTACTGATTTTGGCCAGTTATTTTTACTATTGGAACGCTTGAGTGACAGAAGACAGATACCCTGTTCTTGCATTTCATTGTTAAGATTTTTTCCAATATAACCTTTGTCACCAAGAATCGTGATGCCCGAAAGACCATCCGTCATATCACGCAGTCCTTCCCTATCATCGGTGGAAGCTGGTGTAATTTCAAAGGCAGTTACAAATCCTTCCAATGTAATCATGGCATGTACCTTGTAACCGAAATAGGTTTCTTTTTTTGATGGACATTTCCCATAATCAGCACCATACTCTTGAAACGTGTGGCAAAAATGTGCCCTGCCGAATTGACAGACTTTTAAAGGAAAACTATCAATGATAAAATATGGACTACATGATATAGAAAATGCCGGTAATAATTTTTCACGTAATAATTCCGTTGTTGGAAAGAGGGCTCTACGTGTTCTGTTAAAACGACTTCTGCTTCCGATGTTTGGAAATAGATGTTTATAATTCTTTTTTACAAAAGAAAACCATGCATTTTCAGAATCAATACCGACCAGTTCCCCACAAATACTAATGGTAATGATTTCGGAATCAGAGAGTTTTGCATCTTTGATATGTCTTCTGTTAGAAACAGAAACAGGAGCATATTGTTGATACAGGTCATCAATCATCACAAAAATAATTAGAATAAAGTCTTCAAAAGTTTCTATGGTAGTGGTATAATTA
>CALAEX010000226.1 GCA_937891165.1 uncultured Lachnospiraceae bacterium
AAAATTGACCTATCATGTACAGACTTTTGGATGTCAGATGAATGCAAAAGATTCCGAAAAATTAGCAGGAATTTTAGAAACGATTGGATATGTAGAGACTGATACAGAAAAAGCGGATTTTGTTATTTATAATACTTGTACCGTGCGAGAAAATGCGAATACAAGAGTTTATGGAAGAATTGGATATCTTGGAACAGTAAAAAAGAAAAATCCTGATATGAAGATTGCTATGTGTGGTTGTATGATGCAAGAAGCTCATGTGGTAGAAAAAATAAGAAAAAGTTATCGATTTGTAGATATTATTTTTGGTACACACAATATTTTTAAATTGGCAGAACTTCTTTATGAGGATATTTTGAAAAAGAAAATGGTCATAGATATTTGGGAAGGTACTACACAAATTGTAGAAGACTTACCAAGTGAGCATAAATATACATTCAAAGCGGGCGTCAATATTATGTATGGTTGTAATAATTTCTGTAGCTATTGCATTGTACCTTATGTACGTGGTAGAGAACGCAGTCGTAAGCCAGAAGATATTATTGCAGAAATAAAGAAATTGGCAGCAGAAGGCATTGTAGAAGTTATGTTACTCGGTCAAAATGTAAATTCCTATGGAAAAACACTAGAACAACCAATTTCCTTTGCAAAATTGCTTCATATGGTAGAAGAAGTCGAAGGAATTGAGCGAATTCGTTTTATGACTTCTCATCCAAAAGATTTATCAGATGAATTGATTGAAGTAATGAAGCATTCTAAAAAAATATGTAATCATTTGCATTTGCCAATGCAATCAGGAAGTACACGTATTTTAAAAGAAATGAATCGAAAGTATACAAAAGAAGATTATCTTCTTCTAGTAGAAAAGATTAAAACAGCAATGCCAGATATTTCTTTAACAACGGATATTATTGTAGGTTTTCCAGGGGAGACTTATGAAGATTTCCAAGAAACAGTAGATGTAGTAAGAAAAGCAGGATTTGATTCGGCATATACGTTTATTTATTCGAAACGAAGTGGAACATTAGCTGCTAAAATGGAACATCAAGTTCCAGAAGAAACCGTAAAACAATGGTTTGGGGAACTGTTAGAAGAAATTAAAATTACTTCAGAAGCACAGGCAAATCGTTATGAAGGAAAGACAATGGATGTATTGGTAGAAGAAGAAAATGAACAAGGAGCAGAAATGTTGACAGGAAGACTTAGTAATAATCTTTTAGTTCATTTTTACGGTGATAAATCATTGATTGGAAAAATTGTGCCTGTTTATTTAAGAGAATGTAAAGGATTTTACTATATTGGTGAGTTGAAATAATATTTTTTATGGTAAAAATGTAACAAAAATGTCATAAATGCGTAAGCAACACTTGACATATTTACTAAAAAAGTATAAAATCTATATGTTGTATAAAAATTAAGCAAAATATTTCTTAAATTTTTTACAATGGAAACTGAATTAAGGAGGGGTTCCTGTGATCAGTCCGATTATTTTTGTCATTTCGTTATTTGTTGCGATTGCTGTTGCGGCTGTTGTTACATGGTTTGCAGCTATTGCTTATCGTAAAAAGGTTTACGAGGCACAGATTGGTTCTGCAGAAGAACGTTCTAAAGAAATCATTGACGAAGCATTAAAGACAGCGGAAACAAAGAAACGAGAAGCTTTACTTGAAGCAAAAGAAGAGTCTTTAAAGACAAAGAATGAGCTAGAGAGAGAATCCAAAGAGCGTAGAGCAGAAATTCAGCGTTACGAAAAAAGAGTTCTTTCTAAAGAAGAAGTGATTGACAAGAAAGCGGAAACATTGGAAAAACGGGAAGCTAAAATGAATGCAAAGGAAGCGGAATTAGATTCTCTTCGTGTAGAAGTAGAAGATATTCGTCAGCGTCAATTGCAGGAACTTGAGAAAATCTCGGGATGGACCTCCGAACAAGCTAAGGAATATCTTATTAAATCTGTGGAGGATGAAGTAAAGCATGAAACTGCAGTTCTTGTAAAAGAACTTGAAAACAGTGCAAGAGAAGAAGCTGATAAAAAAGCGAAAGAGTATATCGTTACAGCAATCCAGCGTTGTGCAGCAGACCATGTCGCAGAATCTACAATTTCCGTAGTACAGCTCCCAAGTGACGAAATGAAGGGAAGGATTATTGGTAGAGAGGGTCGTAATATCAGAACTCTTGAAACATTAACTGGTGTAGAATTGATTATTGATGATACACCAGAAGCAGTTGTTCTTTCTGGTTTTGACCCAATTCGTCGAGATGTGGCTCGTATTGCTTTGGAAAAATTGATTGTCGATGGACGTATTCATCCAGCCAGAATTGAAGAAATGGTGGAAAAAGCACAAAAAGAAGTAGAAACAATGATTCGTGAAGAAGGTGAATCGGCAGCTTTAGAAGTTGGCGTTCATGGAATTCATCCAGAACTCATTAAACTTCTTGGTAGAATGAAATACCGTACAAGCTATGGTCAGAATGCCTTACGTCATTCTGTAGAAGTTTCCATTCTTTCAGGTTTACTAGCTGCTGAGATTGGTGTCGATGTCAGAGTAGCAAAACGTGCCGGTTTATTACATGATATCGGTAAATCCGTAGACCGTGAAATGGAAGGAACTCATGTGCAAATCGGTGTTGATTTATGCCGTAAGTACAAAGAATCTTCAATTATTATCAATGCGGTAGAAGCACATCATGGTGATGTTGAATTCCAATCCTTAATTGCTTGTATTGTTCAAGCAGCAGATACGATTTCTGCTGCAAGACCAGGAGCAAGACGTGAAACATTGGAAGCTTATACAAATCGCTTAAAACAGTTAGAAGATATTACCAACAGCTTTAAAGGAGTAGATAAGTCATTTGCTATTCAAGCAGGTCGTGAGGTACGTGTTATGGTTATTCCAGAACATGTTTCTGATGATGATATGGTATTGTTAGCACGAGATTTGTCAAAGAAGATTGAGGCAGAATTAGAATATCCAGGTCAAATTAAAATCAATGTTATCCGCGAATCAAGAGCTATTGATTACGCAAAATAGGAAAATTACAATAAAAAGAAAAATTACTTTTTATTGCTCTGATAAGGCTGTAAAGTTGTACATAAATGTATGTCTTTACAGCTTTTTCTGTTTTGTTTTTGTAACTTTTGTTTCACTTCTTGCAATCTTATTTTTTTTGTGTTAAGGTTATAATAAAGAATACATAGAAAGAAGGGAAAAGAAATTTGAAAAAAATAGGGTTTATTGGTGCTGGAAATATGGGATTTCCTTTGTTGTGTGGTGCAGTAAAATGTTTTGGCGCAGAACAAGCATTATTTCGTTGTGCATTTGAGGAAGAAAACAAGCGAGTTGCAGAAAAAACAGGAGTAGAGTGTGCCATTTCATTACATGATTTAGTGAGTCGAAGTTCTTGTGTTGTTTTAGCAATAAAACCACAATTTTTCGAGGAAGTTTTATCCGAGATTTCGGAGGATGTATTTGAGGGGCAAGTATTTATTTCATTAGCTCCAGGAATTACAACTCAGTATTTGAATGAAAAACTTGGACCAAATACAAAAATCATTCGTACGATGCCAAATACACCTGCACAAGTGCTAGAAGGTATGACAGCTATTTGTTATGGTAATTCAAGGTTTTCCAACGAAGAAAAACAATTAGCAACAAAATTATTTGAAACAGTAGGAAGAACCGTAGAACTTCCAGAGAAATTGATGGATGCTTCTATTGTAGCCAACGGTAGTTCTCCTGCATTTATGTATGTGATGATAGAAGCATTAGCAGATGGTGCAGTAAAATACGGTATTCCAAGAAACTTAGCATATGAAATGGTTGCTCAAACAATGATTGGTTCAGCAAAAATGTTATTAGAAACAAAAGAGCATCCTGGTAAATTAAAAGATAATGTTTGTTCTCCTGCGGGAACTACGATTGCTGGAGTGTCAGCACTAGAAGAGTATGGTTTTCGTAACGCAGTTATAAAAGCATGTGATGCTTGTTACGAAAAAGCTGTTAGTATGAAGAAATAATTTAACCAAATCAAATGTAGCGAAGTGGATTACGAATATTCGCTGGACAAAAAAGCATAGGATGCAGAAAGAGGAAAACAGATGGAATGTGTAAAAAGAATTGGTAGAGAACTTAAATATAAGGGAACAATTTTAGAATTTTATGAAGATACAATGCAAATGCCAGATGGTATTACTGCAAAGTGGGATTTTCTTCATCATAATGGTGCAGCAGCAGTGATTCCAGTAGATAACGATGGAAAAATCTTTATGGTAAGCCAATATCGTCCTGGTATTGAAAAAATGTCTTTGGAAATTCCAGCTGGTTGTCTCAACAAAGGAGAAGACCGTATGACGGCTGCTGCCAGAGAATTAGAAGAAGAAATTGGACAAAAATGTGGTAAAATTGAACCATTACTTAAATTTCATTCAGCTTTTGCTTACTGTGATGAATACATTGAAATTTTTTATGCTACCGATTTTCAACCAACAAAGCAACATTTGGATGAAGATGAATATTTAGAAGTACAAAAATATGATTTAGATGATTTGCTGGGTCGAATTTTTTCAGGAGAAATTTCGGATTCTAAGACAATTGCAGCTATTCTTGCATATAAAGAAAAGTATGTCAACAAATAAATTTGCATTATAAAACAGAAAGGGGCTTATTAGCCCCTTTTGGTTTTATTTATACTCTTTCTGCAATGTTTAATAATAAGTTTTCTGTTGCTTCCCATCCAAGACATGGGTCAGTAATAGATTTTCCATAAGTACCTTCGGAAAGCTTTTGAGTACCTTCTACAAGGTAACTTTCTACCATAACCCCTTTTACCAATTTTTCTAAAGACGAGTTCATACGTCTGCTATGTAATACTTCATAAACAATACGAGGTTGTTCTGCAAAATGTTTGCTGGAATTAGAGTGATTAGCATCCACAATGACAGCAGGATTTTTGAGCATAGAGCGTTCTTCGTACATAGTAAGTAAACGCATTAAATCTTCGTAGTGATAGTTTGGAATGCATTGTCCATGTTTATTCACAGCACCACGAAGTATTGTATGTGCTAAAGGATTTCCTGGTGTATCTACTTCCCATTGACGATATAGGAAAGTATGAGGAATTTGTGCTGCTACACAAGAATTTAACATAACAGAGAAGTCACCACTTGTTGGATTTTTCATACCAACAGGAATATCCATACCAGAAACAGTTAAACGGTGTTGCTGGTCTTCTACAGAACGAGCACCCACAGCAACATAGGAGAGTAAGTCATCTACATATGGAAAATTTTCTGGATAAAGCATTTCATCGGCAGCAGTAAGTCCTGTTTCTGTAATGGCACGAAGATGCATTTTTCTTACAGCATGAAGTCCTTCTTGAAAATCGGCTTTTTTATGAGGGTCTGGCTGATGAACTAATCCCATATAACCTTCTCCTGTTGTACGAGGTTTATTTGTATAAATACGAGGAATAATTAATACTTTATCTTTAATTTTTTCTTGTACTTTTGCAAGACGATTGATATATTCACAAACCGCTTCTTCATTATCTGCAGAGCAAGGACCAATAATAACAATAAAACGATTATCTGTTCCTTCAAAAATATTGCGAATTTCTTTATCACGTTCTATTTTTGCTTTTTTCATAGCTTCCGTTAATGGATAACGTTCTTTTAATTCTTCTGGAGAAATTAACTCTTTCACATACTGAAAACTCATTTGTTTTTTCCACCTTTATAAAAAATATTATTCTAAAATAATAGTCCAAAGAACAAGATTCGTCAATATGTATTTTTTATTATGTAAAGTTTTGAAAATTATTTGACAATAAAGAAAAAAATGGATATGATATAATTAGTTGTAAAAAAGGCAGGAGGTGTCCATGATGGGAATGTATGATTTGATAACAAAAAAGAAACAAGGAGAATCTCTCTCTAAAGAAGAAATCAATTTTATTGTCGAAAGGTTTACTAATGGCAGTATTCCTGATTATCAGATGTCAGCATTTTTAATGGCAGTTTGTTTGAAAGGAATGAATTTACAAGAAACCGTGGACCTTACGATGGCGATGGTAAATAGTGGTGATGTATTAGATTTATCTCCGATTCATGGTAAGAAAGCAGATAAGCATAGTACAGGTGGTGTTGGAGATAAAACCTCCTTGATTATTGGTCCAATGGTAGCAGCACTTGGCGTTCCTGTAGCAAAAATGTCAGGCAGAGGTTTAGGTCATACAGGTGGTACAATTGATAAATTAG
>CALAEX010000227.1 GCA_937891165.1 uncultured Lachnospiraceae bacterium
GCAAAAAAGAGCAGTAGTGTTGTGACGCTGAAGAATGATACTGATGTTTTTGCATGTAGTATGGCAAAAAAGAGCAGTAGTGTTGTGACGCTGAAGAATGATACTGATGTTTTTGCATCAAAGTCAGAAAGAGTCGCATAAAATGTTATTACAGCAAAGCCTAGTCTGTGTTATGCGGATTAGGCTTTAGTTATGAGGAGACCAAACATGAGAATTATAACAGATGATTTTACTCGTCATTATAAAATAATAAATCAAAATGATGATATAGTTTTTTCTAGTTGCTCAGAATTTCAATTACCAAATATTCATAAGTATTATGAATATGTTAGTACCATAGATTCTTTAAGTGTGGTGTACTATAATTTAACTAAAAGATGTAATTTTAATTGTACCTATTGTTATTCTGTGCATGATAATTCCACAGTTAGCATGGAGAACCACCATGTAATTTTAGGAAAACTTAAAGAATTAAATACCAAAGCGATTACTCTTATAGGAGGAGAACCTTTTTGTCATCCAAATTTTCACAGTATTTTAGAATCTTGTATCGCATGTAATTTCTTCGATGAGATTTGTGTTGTTACTAACGGTTCATTGATTGATGATTCTATGATGCATTTGTATTGTAATAGCCGAGTTGTAATTCAAGTTAGTATTGATGGAATAGACGAATGTACAAATTCAAAAACGAGGGGAAAGAATCATTTTGATGTAGTATATAATAACATTAAAAAGCTTGTGCAAAATGGTGCTAATGTTGTTGTTATGAAAGTGCTTACTCGTGATAATATAGGGGATTCAAAGGAATTTTATTCATTTTATAAAAAACAAAATATAAATGTGGGATTTTTTATGGTAAAACAAGTAGCAGATACAGATAAACCCAATATTCAGCAATTGAAAGATTTACTTGATTTTATTTACGATGCTGAAAGCAATGATTTGATTAAGACTTTTCAAATTGTTAATTTTGCAGACAATATGATGTTCCACAGCCTTGGGTTTCCTATTATGCATTGTGGTGCAGGTATTAATGCTCTAAGTATCATGCCGAATGGAGATATTTATCCTTGTGTGAAGAAAGAGAAACAAGGCAATCTCATTACAAATATTTTTAATGATACTGCTATTGATGCAATTAAAGCTAACAGGCAATACATGATAAACAATGATTTGGTTTATAAAAAAGATACATGTTCAGAATGCGATATTGCTTATTATTGTGGTGGCGGATGCAGAGCTGAAGAGAATGCAAGCAAGCAAATTTGTGTATATAATTGCGAATACTTTCACTTTGCTAAAGATTATTTTCTTGAAAAAACGCTTAAGAATTACGCAGATAATAATACTAAATTTCATGACAATAATTGCAATGTAGATAAATGATTGAAGATAAGTGGAGTGATGATATGAATAAAAATAGATTCTTAATGATTTCGGCTATTGCAATAAATAATATTGGTGATATTATTTTTGACTTATTCGTTGCTTGGGAATTAAGTTCTTCTACAGGCAAGTTTATGAATGCAGTCTACATAATTGGTACATCTGTAGCATTTCGTGCTATTCTTTCATTTTTTGTTGGTTCTTTCGTTGATAAACATTCAAAGAAAAAGATGATGGTAATTTCACATATATCTTCTATTATTATCATTAGTTGCTTTGGTTTGTTTTGGGGATTAGTTAAACAGTGTGTCGCAATAGGTCTAGTTTTTGTTTTATTAAATGATATTAACAACGAGTTGTTCACTAGAAGTTATATTTCAATGACTTCGGATATGTTCGATGAGAATCAGTATATTAAGTTTCAAAGCTATTCCAACATTGTTATAAGAATTATCAGTGTTGGTGGAGCTGCATTAGCTGGAACTTTAATTGATCATATTTCAGACCATACAGTCTTTATTATAGATATTTTTTCCTATTTTCTTTCTTTGTTGCTTATAATGCAAGTGAACTATAATGAGCATGTAATTAGCAATGCATCGTCATCTGGTATTTTGAAGACTATTGTTTCAGACATAAAATATACACTCATGACCATTTTACATTCTTCATATTTATTGGCGTTTATTGTTTTAATGTTTATACTTAATCTTGCTTATGGATATATTCCACAAATTTTGCCTGTATTCAAAGCGAGTATTACTGAGTCAGCTACTCTACTAGGTGTGCTTAAATCATCAATGACAATTGGGGAGATTGTTGGTTTGGCGTTGGTAAGCAAATTGTCTAAATATGTAAGTGTAACATTTAAAGTAAGTATGTTGTCAAATATATTTATTATTGGGGCTATCCATTTAACAAAAAATCCATATTTATTAGTTGTTTTTTTTGCATTGTATGGTTTTTCGGATTCATTAACACAACCATTATTTGGATATACTGTTTCAAATTTGGATAATGCAAATAGAGGCAAGTTGCTGGGGGGAATCGACGCAATAATTATGTTTTCTCCGAGTATTGGTATATATGTAATTTCTGCTATATCAACTTATAGCGAGATTCTTGGTGGTATCGTTGTGTCCGCTATTTTCTTGATTGGATTTTTAATAGTATCATTTAATAAAAATATGCGACATATTGTATTGGATTCTAAAAATTAATAAACTGTAAAGGATGAGATAATTATGCAATATATTATTAATACTACATTTTTGGGTGAAAATATATCGTATGACTTAATACATGGAGAATTCAATATACGGGGCAACGATAATTTAATTTTTCCAGTTGAGAATTTTCAAACAATCGTTGAACATGGCATTTCCTTGAAAAAGAATAGTAATTTTATGTGTATTACTATTGCAACGACAGATGCGTGTAATTTAAAATGCACATATTGTTTTGAAAAACATGGTAAAAGTTTTTTGACCGAAGATTGTATTCCAGCTATATGCAATCTGATTTGCGAGTATAAAAAGAATGAAACTAATATTACGAGGGTTGTTGTCATTTGGTTTGGAGGTGAACCGGTTCTCAATCTTAAATTTATTTTGGAAGCTTCCAATTATATAAAAAAGACATGTCAAGAATTATTATTAGATTATAGTGGAAGAATTATTACTAATGGTGTAGAGCTAAATAAAATTATACCATATATTAAGGAATTATGCATAACTGATATACAAATTACATTGGACGGAACTAGAGAACTTCATGACCGTAGGCGTATTAAAGCAAATGGTGTTGGAAGTTTTGATGAAATAATATCTAATATAAAGAAGATAGAATCTAAAGTAGACTTGATTATCCGTATGAATGTAGATAAAAATAATATATCTGAATGTAGCAAATTATATGATTATATACTTCAATTATCTCTTAATAATGATGTAAATGTGTTTTTTCAGCCGATGTTAGTGGAAAACTACGGGGGTGAATCGACTTGTTATGAAGGAATGATATTAGCGAATGAAGAGTTAAATGAGGAATTTTTAGATTTATTAGAATATACAAATTCACTTGAAAAACCATGTTACATCGGAGCATTTTGTAATGTGGATTTTCCGGGTAGTGTAGTCATCCGTTCTGATGGTTCACTTTGTAAATGTTGGGCAGAAGTTGTTGAAACTTCGGATTCCACCATTTCTATTAAAAATGAAACAGACCATATATTACACTTTATGAAACAAGCTAAACAATCAGTGAAAAGAACAGCATGTAAGGACTGTGTTATATATCCAACTTGCCTTGGCGGTTGCTTATATAGAACTTATACTACTTCTGAATGTAATGCTAAGCGTAGACTTGTTTTATCCACTATTTGTAGACTTTATTTTAAAGAAAAGATAAAGGATGATATTTTTTTTAAAATATTAAATAACGAAATGATGTGGTTAAGGAGTATTGGTTGTAAAATACAATATAGGAATAAAGGTATTGAAATAAGCCGTATCGATTTACCAACAACAGACTTTAACTTTTATATAGGTGTAGGTAGTGATGAAAAATGTATAAGACTTTCTCAAAAGATGGCGAACTTTGTTTTATGTGAGAATGATCTTATTGCTCATGGGTATAAAAGGGATGCAGACTATGACATAAATTATTTCTATTTAAATTGTGAAGAAAACGTTGTTGATGATACATATGCATTTGAAGAAAATTCTCTTGATATATGGGCAAATGATGGATTTGTCAGGAAATCTAACAGATATACAAAATATTACAATATAAGATGTGGCAAAGATATAGTTGGTCGGTTTTCTGTCGTTATAACAGACATCTTAGGTATATATGATTTTGAAATTTACAAGAAACATCAAGGCTTAGGTCATGGAACGAAGGCTTTGCGTTCCTTAATGTCACAAACAGATAAAAATCTATTTATTCAAACATGGAGTGACAACTATGCTGCACAGCGATGCTACGAAAGTGCAGGGTTTATAAAATATGAATTAGTATATAGATATAAAAGACACAGTTGCTTATAAGTGTAAACGGCAGAGGTTGTGTCCTGCCTCTTGTTAATAAGCTGTATTTGGAAAATTATAGAATATACTGATGTTTCTGTTTCTATACAGTTTGAACCTGTTCTGGTGTTTTCGTGTACTGTGAGATGGTGTCCCGGAGCTGTTGCAGTTCTTTCAGCTTGGCTACGGAAGATTTGTATTTGGCAGATAGAGCGTTACGGTCTTTGACAAGGAATTGGTATTCTCCCCACTTCATCGGTTACTATTCAGCCCTCAATGTCATTTAGTTAAGATTTTTAATGGTATGGTTAGAACTTTACTCCTTTTTTTGAGAGGGAGGTCTAACCATATTTTTTTAATAATAAATACAGCAAATCTTATCTTTTTGAGGTATAATAAAATTTGATATTATTTTATTTTTAGGAGGCATTTTTTATGTATCATCAAACCATTCATTCCCTTTTTTTCTCTGCTCTTTCTAACGTAGAAAAAAACATATCTTCCTATGTCTATCATCCAGAAAAAGACTTTACACGTACTAGAAAATTACCTGCAACTACCTTAATGAATTTTCTTGTTTCCGAAGGTTCTTCCTCTACCAAAAACGAACTTTTAGATTTTTTTGCTATGGATGCGAATCATCCTACTGCTTCTGCTTTAAATCAACAAAGAGCTAAATTAAAACCAGAAGCTCTTGAAGCTGTTTTTCAAGAATTTCACAAACAAGTGTCTTATCTTTCTACTTCGACTACTTCGATGCCCTATCGTTTTCTTGCAACAGATGGTTCTACCTGTTGTGGTCAAGCTTTTTTGTAACATTTTTGACTCATAAAACAACATTATTTTTATATTCTTGTTTCTGATTATTACTCTTGTAGTTTCTTATCTTTTACTATATTATACTTATTTCTCTTTCGTACGAAAAATATCTATTCCAAAGGACTTGTACATAACTTTCAGTTTCCAGCAGAAGATTCTTTTGATATCACGGTTTCGGTTACCTTAGTTCGAACAAAAGCGAAAAAAAAGTTATCCATGATTTTGGGATATCAACGCTTTTTAGTGATGCCATAAAATTTTTTTCTTTGCTTCTCTATATTCTCTTTTCTTCTAAGCATGGAACGGATACTTTCTTTTTCTTGCTTTTTTGTCAGGAAATAATAAAATATAGATTTTTCTATCACTTAACTAAATGACATTGGTTCAAGAATTAACAAGTGGTACAGGATATGTGGATTTGTTATTTTTACCAAGAAAGAGTTCTAATAAACCTGCCATATTGGTAGAATTAAAATGGAATACGTCTGTAAAAGGAGCAATTGCCCAAATTAAGAATAAAAATTATGTAGAAGTAATAGAAAATTATGGTGGAGAGATTCTTTTGGTTGGTATTAATTATAATAAGAAAACAAAAGTTCATGAATGTAAAATTGAAAAGTATATGAAAAAAAAGCATAGTTTATAAAAATACGGCATAAGATTAATAAAAAACATATGGCAAGCACTATGAAGCGTATTTATTGGAAAAAAATAATATTTTTTTTCTTTTTGAGCATTATGACAGGAATGTTTTTTGGCTGTGCAAAAAAAGAAAATGAAATTCCAAAGATAAAGGATTTAGAGTATACCGTCCTAGAAGAAAGTGAAGTTCCCGAAGAACTATTAGAAAAAATCAGGGAGAAAAAGACAGAGGCATTTGATATTACATATCAGTCCGATGGATATCTTTATATTGCAAGAGGTTATGGAACGCAGACAACAAGTGGGTATAGTGTAAAGATATTGGAATTATATGAAACTTCGGAAGGAATTGTCTTTTCTAGTGAATTAGTTGGTCCAAGAAGAGATGAACTCGTGTTGCAAATAGAAACGTGGCCTTATATTGTAATTAAACTTCCTGATATTAGATTAGAAGTACTATGTTTATAGAAAGTCCAATAAATTTTTTCAAAAAATAGGAGGGTATAACGTGGAATTAAGAAAGGAAAATATTCATCGCATTGGTGGTACAACAACAGGCGAAGTTTGTGGAACAACAAGTTCTTTTACGTTAGATGATGATTTTAATGTGCCAGATGTGAAACCCGATGTCAAAATGATTATTAGAGAATGTGGAAAAATTCGTGTTATGGATAAAAAGTGTAATGCAGGACGATTACATATTAAAGGTGTAATGCGGATTGAAATTCTTTATATAGGAGAAGATGGAACAACAATCTATGGTATGGAGGGAGAGTTGCCTTTTGATGAAATGATACATATGGAGCAAGAAGATTGTTCGGGAATGACGATTCGGGCAGAGTTAGAAGATGTTACAGCGACAATGATTCATTCAAGAAAAATCAATATCAAGGCTTTAATTACAGTAAAAGCAATTTGCGAAGAAATTCAAGATGAAATTGTAGTAACAGAAGCAGAGGGGAATGGATTGTTTGCTAGAGCAAAGGATATTAGTTTTACTAATTTAGCGGCTGCCAAAAAGGATACCATTCGTATTCGAGAAGAAGTGCAATTGCCATCTGCTCGTCCGAATATTGGTGAAATGATTTATAAAGAAATGCATTTAACAGTAACAGAAAGTCGTGTGATGGAGGAAGAATTATCCGTAAAAGGAACAATGCATCTATTTGTCGTATATCGAGGAAGTGGATTAAAGGAAACGCCAGAGCTGTTTGAAACAAAAGTACCATTTACAGGACGGTTTGACCTTTCCGGAGCTCGTCCTGATATGATAGAAGATATTTCCGTTATGGTGCTTCAGGAAAATATTAGTACAAAGGCAGATGAGGATGGAGAAGAACGTATTATTGATATAGAGGCTGTATTAGAATTAGATATGAAGCTTTATGAAGAAAAAGAATTAACGGTATTAGAAGATATTTATTCTGTATTGGGAAAGGTGGAATTACGAGGTCAACAAGAACAGATTCCGCAGCTTTTAATGAAAAATCAGGGGATAGGAAATTTTACAGGAAAATATGATGTGCCAGAGCTTGGAGTGACACCAATGCAGATTGCATATGGTAGTGCTCAAGTGCATTTAGAGAAAACAAGTATGGAAGAAAGTGTACTTTTGATGGAAGGGATGTTAGAATTCCGTCTATTATTGATTACAGGTTCAGATGAACGACCATATGTAGGAATTAAGTTTTATGCACCATTTGAGCATCGTATGGAAGTAAGAGGATTAAAAGAAACTTGTAGTTATAAAGTAATACCAATGGTGACGGATAGTTCTTTTCAATTATATCGGAGTGATGAAATTGAATGGAAAACAGAAGTTAATTTTCAAACGATTGTATTTTGTAATCAACCAGAATATATGATTACAGACGCAGAATTTGTGCCGTTTACAGAAAAAGAAATAGAACAGCAGTATGGCATGATTGGTTACCGCAGTATAGAAGGAGATACTCTTTGGTCGGTAGGAAAACAATTTCATGTGTCACCGGATGAGGTAGCAGAACGAAATAGTTTAGAAGAAGAGATAATTCCAAGTGGAAAAATGCTTCTTTTAATTCGGAATGGAATGAGTGTACTTTCATAAGGACGAAAAACCCCTTACCCAGTATTAGTAATACTGGATAAGGGGTTTGATTTGTTGGAAGTATATTATTCAGTAATAGCTACATCTTTTGCAGGTTTTTCTGTTGTTTCTTCCTCTGCTTTTAGACTATCTCTCCATTCGGTGAGTTTCTTTTGTGTAGCTTCTAATGTTTTTTTACAAAGTTCTGGTAATTCTCCACCCCAACTTGCGGTTGCAGCATCGTAGCCTTTCTGAAGTGCTTCTAACATTTTATCAGCGTTTGCAGGATTGTTGCCTGCTAATGCTTTTGCAAAAGAAAATAAACGGTCAGAAGTCTGATTTACACCCCAATATCCATCTTCACTTACTTCTTTTGCAGCTTCTTCTGCAATTTCATCATCTACAGTAATAGTGCCTTCTTCAATCATATCAAAAGCGTCAGAAAGAGTAGTGAACTGTTGTCCTTGTTTTAACATCATTCTTTCTACAACAGAACGAAGCTGAGCAGTACGAAGTTCTGCTTCTGCCTTTAATTTTTCGATTGTAACATTATCATGTTTGATAGTCTGTTCAATTTTTTGTGGGCTGGATTTTGTGTATTCCGCAGCAATACTTTCGTCTTGTTCTTTCAGTTTTTCAGATAAGGATTCTGTACTTTTCTTTTCTTCATCTTTGTTTACTTTTGAAGCTTCATAATTAGCTGTCATTAATTGGGAGATTTTATTGATATCCATATCGTCACCTCTCCTTTCCCTCTTATTCATCTGGTTGTACTTCTTATAATAGTGAACAACTTCCATGTCAATATATATATCGGCTTCTTTTATAAGAAACTCAAGAGAACACGATAAAGTTTATAAAAAATTAATTTGGTTGATAAAATCTAGTAGCAAAAGAGCGTCCGTCATATCCGTGTTCTTTGAAATATTCAGAAGCTTCTATTGCTTTATTACCATCTGTAAAAAGACCAAATACAGTAGGACCACTGCCACTCATACAAGCACCGACTGCACCTAACTCGGTTAGTTTATTTTCTAGTTCAGTGATTTCAGGACAAAGTGTTAATGCAACTGGCTCTAAAATATTGTCGAGGTTTTGACAAAGTGCAGGAATTGTTTTTGTTTCAAGGGCATAGAGCATGGCATCTGTGTCAGGATGGTTGGCTTGTTTTAAGTTTAAGTGTTCGTAGATGTATTTTGTAGAAATTCCTTGGTCTGGTTTTACAAGTGTACAATAAAGGGCGGGAGCAGGAGGGAGTGGAGTTAAAATTTCACCGATTCCTTCTGCAAGAACAGTACCAAGTGTAATACAATAAGGAACATCTGCACCTAATTGCTTTCCTAATTTTTTTAATTCTTCTACAGAAACATTTTGAGCAAATAAAAGGTTAAGTCCTTTTAACGTGGCAGCAGCATCAGAGCTTCCTCCTGCTAATCCAGCAGCAGATGGAATTTGTTTGTCAATGGTGATATGTACACCATATTCCGATGGATAAGCATCAAACCATAATTTTGCTGCTTTATAAATCAAGTTATTTTCATCCCATGTAATATCAGGATAACATTCTGCATTTTGGGCTGATAATGTAATTTCTTTCTTCTGTATTTTTTTAAAAGTAAGCGTGTCACGAAGAGAAAGGGATTGCATCACCATTCGGACTGTGTGATAGTTATCTGGACGGCGATTTAAAACATCCAAAGATAAATTGATTTTTGCATAAGCATGTATCGTAATCTGTTCCATAGAATAAATCCTCCGTAGTTACAGTTTTGTTTTAAGTCATACTGTTATATTAGCACATTTTTAGAAAAGTAGGTAGCAAAAAGTTTAATTTATAAAAAATTCTAAAAAAAGGTCTACGATTTTACTGCTAAAATAGACATCAATATTTTCTTCATTTGAAGATTCTTTTGCAACAGAACCATAAAAAAGTTTATCTAGTGTACTTTTCTTTACAGTAGCAAATTTTTTTGTATAAGCGGTACTATTTTTTGGAATATATTCATAAGTGGCATCAATAAAACAAAGAGAAGGATAAGCTAAACACCACCAATTATGTCCAGTTCCTTTTCCTAAAATCACTTGGACACTGTCATAGTATCCTGGAGGAAAAATAACAGCGTCTTTCGATAAATACGTTTGGCTTCCATAAATACGGATTGGAAAATATATATTGGAAATAGAAATAGAAGCTGTATAGTCTACTCCAAGGAGAGAAAGGGTTTGATTGATAACATTTGTAAAAGTGTCACATTGTTCTTTAAGAAGAAGCAGTGCGTCTTCTTTGCTAGAAGCTATTTGAGCTGTGGCATTTAGGTGTGGAAGAAGAATATCTCGAATTTGTAGTTTTATTTTCTGGTCGATGGAAGAATCGCTGTTTGCTAAAATATGTAGTCGGATGACGTCAGAAGAAACTTCTGGTGTTTCCATTGGATAGAGGATTTCTTGTGTATGTGGAATGTCATGGGAAATAGCAAAAATGGTTACAAAAGCGAGAAAACATAAAAATAATATAGTAAACTTTTCTTTCATAGGAAACTCCTTTCGATATACCTAATTCTTAGTTAGAGTATGAACGAAAGGAGAAAAGTTATACAAAAAAGTTGTGATAAGAATGATTAATTGATAGTTAATTAAAAAATTTTTTAGATTTTTTAAATTTTCCATAATATAGAACCGAAAAAATAAAAATTGAAACGATATACTTATGTAACCCATTATAAGAGTATTGTGTGAAGTGATAAAGGTTGCAATATCTATAATAGAGAGAATATAAGTTATCGCAGGAGGAATGATATTATGGCAAAATTTATACCAAGTTTAGAAGAAATCAAGTGTAATCCAATGGAACAACCAACAGCAGGGGAATTGTATTTGTTAGAACAGTTAGAGAGTTTATATGACAATTATGAGATATATTTTCAAACACATATTAATGTGTCCCATCCAGACATTGTAATATTGAAAAAAGGATGTGGAGCTATTATTATTGAAGTAAAAGATTGGAATTTAAATGCGTATGAATTTTATCCAAATTTCAATCATCGTAAGTTTGGAGTTTTGGTTGAAAAGGGCGGATATCATGAAATTTGTAATCCTTTTGAACAAGTACATTCTTATAAAGAAGAATTATATCAGATGTATAGTCCAGCTTTATATATAGGGAAAATAAAAGATACTAAAACTTATGGTGTTGTGAAAACAGGAGTATTTTTTTATAATGCAAAAGAAGCAGAGGTAGAGGAAAAATTTAAAAAGCAAAACTTTAAAAATAAAAAGTTTTTAAAATATTATTCTTACTGGGCTAAGGATTCGGAAAATCTAATTAATGATATTTGCTATATGCTAAATCCTAATAGTTTATTTTCAGATGAGATATATGAGCAGATTCAGTCTATTTTAACTCCATCGTTTGAATGGAGAGAACAGTCACAGTTTTTTGTTTTGGGAAAAGAACAGGATAAATATGCTATTAGTCAAGCAGGAAAAAGACAGAAAATTAAAGGCGTTGCAGGTTCTGGAAAAACATTAGTATTAGCACAAAGAGCTGTAAATTGTTATCAAAGAATTCATGAACCAATACTGATTTTGACATTTAATATTACATTACCACATTACATAAAAGACAAGATTTCTCAGATAACTAGAAGTCTTTCTAGTTATGATAAAAAACAATTTCATATTTTACCAATTTATGATTTTGTAAAGCAGATGATGCAAATATATGGTATTCGTTGTCCAGAAGCCGACCTAGAAGTATCAACAGAAGAACTTTTAAACCATAGATTAGGTTTGCTTAAAAAAGTAAGTGGAAGAATTAGAAAATACAAAGCTATTTTAATTGATGAAGTTCAAGATTTTAGATGTGATTGGTTAGAGCAGATAGAAGATTTGTTTCTTGCGAAGGATGGAGAATTTGTTTTATTTGGAGATGAGAAACAAAATATTTATAATAGAAGTATGGATGAAAAAAAACTTCCAAAGACAAGAATTAAAGGCGATTGGATACAATTAAAGACTTGTTATCGAGTGACACAGGCAAATGGTCAGTTAGCACAAGAGTTTCAAAAACAGTATTTTCAAGGAAAATATGAGCAAACGCAGGTAGATTATTTTCAGCCAACATTAGGTGATTGTAATGTTAGAGAAGAAATGCGTTATTATAATATTTCTGATAGCATTCAGAGTCCAGAAAGAATTTTTAATATTATTGAACAATTTCGTAAGGAAGGACCTCTAATTGCGTTAAATGATATTTGTGTATTAAGTAGTAATCATGGAATTTTGAGAGAACTAGATTATTATTGTAGAACTCAGCGACATATTTTATCAAAGAATATATGTGAGACAAAAGAAGAATATAATGAGTTAATGCAGGCAGAAAAAGAGGGAAAAATTCTAAGAGCTGATATTGAAAAGAACTTGTATGAATTGCGACGAATTAAGAAATTTAGTTTCTATATGAATCCAGGAGTTATGAAGTTTAGTACCATTCATTCCTTTAAAGGTTGGGAAATTAATACAGTTGTTTTAATACTAGATAATCAATCTAACACTTCTTTAGAGGATGAGTTGATTTATACTGCTATTACAAGAGCAAAACGTAATTTAGTCATAATCAATTTAGGTAATGAAAGATATCATGATTTTTTTCAAAATAATATAAAAAATATTTAGAAAATAGTACGATTGTTTAGTGAATACAAGATAAATGGATATAGCATTAATAAATAGTATTTTTTACTATAAAAATTGGAAAATTTTATATGTAATTTTATTATTTAAGAAAAAGGAAAAGAAGAAATGATAAAAAGTGGGTCAGCCTTAAAGTGAATTTAAAGAAGTATAAAAAATGGCTAAAATAAAGGATTTTTTTAAAATGGCAGACCCACTTTTTTAAGAAAAAATAAAGAAAAAGAGAAAAAAAGTTATTTACAAAAGAAAAAAGTATGATAAAATCAGTGGTAGATACCTTACCTATAAGGAATTGATACGATTTCAATCTTTTTCATAATAATCTCCTTCTGCCCTTTCTTAGGGTAGATACCTTACCTATAAGGAATTGATACATATCAACAGCTTTTTCTAGATCGTTAAGATAGTTAGTAGATACCTTACCTATAAGGAATTGATACCAATCGTTCTATACCTATTACCATAAGTAATGTCTGCATAACTGTAGATACCTTACCTATAAGGAATTGATACGTGCAAGTGCTTTAATTACTTGAGTCATGTCATCTGTGTAGATACCTTACCTATAAGGAATTGATACTCAATAGCACTTCTGTAATATGTATAGAAGTTAGGTAGATACCTTACCTATAAAAGAATATATATACTTATTTCCATTTAGAGATTTCTGTCATCTAAAGTTCTTTTTCTCATAAAATCGAAAAATTCCAAATAGCTTCGATATATTTATAAAACTAAAATAAGATATTAAAGATACATAAAGTTATATTTTATTAAATTCATAAATAAAATCCTTTCGGTTGTTGAAGGCAGAAACCCACTGCCCTTGGGCGGTGGGAGGAGCCTTGTAAATTTGTAGCCATTAGCCTTGGTTTTCAATGTACTTTTGTATGGTTGCTGATGATACCTCCCCTATACTACAGGCAAAGTAGCCATCCGACCAAAAGATTTTCTTTTTCCAATACTGTTTAGACAGAAAGTTTGGGTATTTTTGCCACAGGTGATAAGTTGTTTCTTGTTTGATGGTTTTGACAATATCACAAACCCTATCCGTAGCATCGTAACTTATTAGAATATGCATATGGTCTTTGTCGGTTTCTATTGCTATAATGTCATAGCCTTTGGAGTTGCAAATATCGTATATCTTTTGCTTTACATCGTCAATAATAGAACCATTAAATAGTTGCTTGCGATATTTTGTTACAAGAACTATATGTACTTTTAGACTGTATTTGCGTCTGTTATGATGGTTATATCTATTATCCATAGAAAAATCTCCTCATATATATTGAATTTCACTAATGATTAGTATATACTATATTTAGTGAAATATCAATAGGAGGACTACATCTATGGAACAGATGACCATTACAGCTAAAATTCAGATATCTGTAAATACAGACAGCAAGGTTTTACTTGATGAAACCATGTCTGCTTATTCGGATGCCTGTAATTATGTTTCTGCCTATGTATTCCGTACCCACGATTTAAAACAGTTCTCACTTAACAAGGCTCTGTACTCTATTTTACGAGAGAAGTTTAGTCTTAAATCACAAATGACACAGTCTGTTTTTAAGACTGTTATCGCAAAATATAAAACTATTCTCGAAAATCAAAAAGAGTGGATTCAGTCAACTTTCAAAAAACCACAGTATGACCTTGTTTGGAACAGGGATTATTCCCTCACACAAAACGGTTTCTCAGTGAATACGCTAAATGGTCGTGTCAAACTGCCATATTTCGCTGAAGGTATGTCTAAATATTTTAACCACGCAATCTATAAATTTGGCACTGCCAAACTCGTAAATAAACATGGCAAGTATTTTTTACATATTCCTGTTAGTTACGATATCGAAGAAAGTAATATTTCGGACATCTGTAATGTTATAGGCATTGACAGAGGCATTAATTTTGTTGTTGCTACTTATGATAGTAAGCACAAGTCTGGCTTTGTAAGCGGTAAAGCTATCAAACAGAAACGTGCACACTATTCCAAACTCCGCAAGGAACTCCAAATGCGTCAGACTTCTTCTGCAAGACGTAGGATGAAAGCAATCGGTCAGCGAGAAAACCGTTGGATGCAGGATGTAAACCATCAGGTATCAAAGGCACTCGTTGAGCAAAATCCGAAGCATACACTCTTTGTTCTTGAAGATTTGTCAGGCATTCGAAGTGCCACAGAACGTGTAAAAACCAAAGACCGTTATGTTTGTGTATCTTGGTCGTTCTATGACCTGGAACAGAAACTTATCTATAAAGCAAAACAAAATCAGTCTATCGTAATAAAAGTTGCCCCTCACTATACCAGTCAATGTTGTCCGATATGTGGACATACACAAAAGGCTAATC
This sequence comes from uncultured Lachnospiraceae bacterium, assembly GCA_937891165.1. Lineage (GTDB taxonomy): Bacteria > Bacillota > Clostridia > Lachnospirales > Lachnospiraceae > SIG299. Next base: position 14,989 of record CALAEX010000227.1, read on the forward strand.
GCAATAAGAAAATACATTTGTTTTGCTGTAAGAACTGTGGTTACAAGTCAAATGATGACCGCATTGGAGCTATGAATCTGTACCGCATGGGAATCAACTATCTTACAGATAGTCAAGTACCTGATACAGTTACGACAGAGTAGACTTTGTCGTAAAGGGTGTTGTCAACCACCCTATGATGTAACGCCACTTTAGGTAGCAATACTTATCGGGGATAAAGGTCGGAGGCGTAAGCCGTTACTACGACTGGGCAGTTACAAGCCCACGACCTTTAGGTCGTGGGTAGTTGACAAAAGGAGATGAGAAAAATTTTTATTATTGTTGTATATGATATTTCTTCTAAAAGAGTTTCTCGTGTTATGAAAATTTGTCGAAAATATCTTATTCCTGTTCAAAAGTCTGTTTTTGATGGAGTAATTACAGAAGCGAAATTAAAGCAGATGAAAGTAGAATTAGAAAAGATTATTGTACCAGAGCAAGATACTGTATGTATTTATAAGATGGATTCACTCAAATATACAAGTATGGAACAAATAGGATTATGTAGAAAAGCAGATAATATTTTTTAAGGGGCGATGTGCATGTTGCATAAAATAATATCTGAAGAAATTATTAAAATTGCATTAGAAGATTTGTTAAGTAAAAAAGATAGTTGTGGAATTGATGGAATAAAAGTCAGTGAATTTCAAGAGTATTGGGAATTAAATGGAGAGGATATTAAGAAACTTATCATTACGGAGCAATATCAACCAGAGACAGTATTAGCAACGGAGATTCTAAAAATTAATGGAAAGAAAAGAACAATATCTCGATTTACTTGTACGGATAGATTAATATTACGTGCAATGAAAGAGGTTTTAGAATCTTTTTGGATAAATGATTTTTCTAAATATAGCTATGCATATCAAACTGAAAAGGGAGTTCAAGATGCTGTGCAACAAGCAGCAGAATTTATTCAAAATGGATTGGTATGGGTTTTAGAATTGGATATTTCTAGTTATTTTGATAACATTAATATTGAATTTCTATTACAATTACTGTTTGAGAAAATAGAGGATAGTAAAGTTCAAAGATTAATAAAGAAGTATTTGTATTGTTGGGTAGAATCAGATTATCAAAAAATGAAAAAGAAAAAAGGAATTGTTCAAGGAAGTCCTTTAAGTCCATTATTCAGTAATATTTATTTGAATGGATTTGACCACTATTTAGAAAATTCGTATTCTTTTTGTAGATTTTCAGATAATATTAATCTTTATTTTGAAACGAGGGAAGAGGCTGTAATTGCCCTTCCAGTAATAGAATCTTATTTAAAAGAAACTTATTTTTTAGATTTAAATCAGGAAAAAAGCGGAATATATCTAGCTATGAATCGAAATTTTTTAGGTTATACATTTCAATATTCTAAAGATAAGTCCAAAGTACTGACTTTTAAAGATAGTAAAGAAAAAAATCAAAAATATTCATCTTGGCATTCTTCGGCAATTCAAAGAATTGGAAAAGACTATCATTTAATTAATGATGGAATATTGACAAGAAAAGATTATACAATATTATTTGAAAATAAAACAGGAAAAAAATATATTCCTGTTGAAACTTGTGATTCTATTAATATTTATTCTAATGTAATTGTAGGAGCTGAATTTTTTTCTTTTATGAAAAGTAAGAAAGTGTCTGTTGCATTTTTTGATAAATATGGAGAGTATATTGGAATTTTTAATGCTACTGAAAATACACGTTCTGTTTCAGTAATGATGAAACAAGTATTAGCGTATAAAGAAGAAACAAAGCGTTTGGAATTAGCTAAGAAGATAGAATCGGCAGCATTACATAATATAAGAGAAAATTTACGATATTATTATAAAAAGAAAAAAACAGAAACTTTAGAAAAACAAATTCGACAAATGGATATAGACCTTAATTCTATGAAAAAAGCAGACTCTATTCAAGAAATGATGTTAATTGAAGCAAGATTCCATCAAAAATATTTTTTATGTTGGGATGAAATTATTAATCAAAATGATTTTATATTTGACAAAAGGACTCGCCGACCACCAAGAAACGCATTAAATGCTTTAATCAGTTTTGGAAATGTGTTTTTATATCGAAAAATAGCAGTAGAAATTTATAAGTCATCTTTGGATATTCGTATAGGGATTTTACACTCTACCAATAGAAGAAGTGAAAGTTTGAACTTAGATATTGCAGAATTATTTAAGCCTCTGATAGTAGATAGAACAATTTTCACTATGATTCATAACAAAGAGTTAAATAAAGATTTACATTTTAATTATGAAGAAGATGGTGGTGTATATCTAAATAAAGAAGGAAAAAAGAAATTTATTAAAAGACTAGAAGATAAGTTGGGACAAAAAATAACAGTAAAAGGAGAACAATTGACTTATCATACTCTAATTCGAAAAGAAATACAAAAAATTTTTAAAGCAATTGTTTATGAAGAATCCTATAAACCATATAAGTATTATTGAAATATAGTTTGTAGGATAAAAATATTAATTGTATAAAAAAGTGGGTCAGCCTCAAGATGCATTTAAAAAAGTATAAAAATAGCTAAAATAAAGGATTTTTTTAAAATGGCAGACCCACTTTTTTAAGAAAAAATAAAGAAAAAGAGAAAAAAAGTTATTTACAAAAGAAAAAAGTATGATAAAATCAGTGGTAGATACCTTACCTATAAGGAATTGATACTTTGCTTGCAATTGCTTTAATGTCATTGTTTCAAGACTTTTGTAGATACCTTACCTATAAGGAATTGATACTTGTAGTCGATACAACTGTCTACACAGAGATTGCTGTGTTGTTCCGGTAGATACCTTACCTATAAGGAATTGATACTTTTGTGGCTAGTGCTACATTGCCTTTAAGACTACTGGTAGATACCTTATCTACGAGAAATGAATATTCTCATCAATTATGTATAGCGGGATATATAATAATTATTTAAAAATTTTGTTTTTAGAGAGAAATAAATTTTGTTTCTCTCTTTTTATTTTTAAAAATTTCTCCAATATCTTGGTAAAATAAAATTTTTATGTTATGCTATAAATGAAGTCGAAAAAATCAAAATTACTTCGATATATTGATATAAGTATCTCAAGGTATTTATAGGAAAGGGAAATGAAAAATGAAGAAATTTATTTCTTTTGCTTCCTATCAAAGTGAAGCAGCTTTAAAGAAAGTACATTATGAAGCAGTAGATAATTCTAGGTTAGAATATGGTAAAACTTGTTTTCCAATAGTTCCTGTAGTAAATGGATATTTAGAGCAGGGGGAAGAGTTTGAACTTATCGTAATTACGCCAGAGCAGGAAGATACGATTCGTAACTGTACTGTATTGAAGGAAGAAATAAAAGAATTATGTGCAAAGAAACAAATTATTTTTGAGGAAGAAAAACAATTTAAAGTAATTTCTGTTGCTTATGCGGATGATATAGATACTCAGTTAGATACGTTTCGTAAAGTAATTAAAGAATTACAATCCGAAGACGAAATATATGCTTGTATCACGTATGGAAGTAAACCAGCAGAAATTGTTGAGTTAATGGCATTACGATATGCTCGTCAGATTAGAGAAAATGTTTTTATTGGCTGTATTGTGTATGGGAAAGTGGATTGGAGAAATAGTTTAGCATGGATTTATGATGTAACAGCTCTAGTACATTTAGATGATATTATTCAAACCATTTCTGGAATGAATAATCCAGATACTTTAATGGAAAATCTTACGATATAGGGGGATTGCAAAATGAGCATGAAAAAGTATCAAAAAGATTTAACTTGTGAAAGTAAAGTTTGGAAGCCTTATTTGGAATGTTCAGAGAGAGAATATCGTAATCAGAAGTTTCGTATTCAACAGGCAATTCTTAATCTTATTGAAGATAAATGTATTTTTTCTCTTATTAGTAATAATAATGTTGCTTTAGAACAGGAAATGCTTATGAGTTCTTATCAGAATAGATGTAGTGAAGATAAAACACAACAAATGATAGAACATATCAATCAATCTTTAGTAAATTATAAAGGTGGAGATTTAGAAGATTTTATCACTAGACAGATACCAGGAGTATATTTAAATTCTTTTGATGCATTAAATTTATTAGGGTTAGAGTGGGTAAAAAAAGAACATTCCTTGTATGCACAATACAAAGCAGAAGCCAGTAAATATATATTTGAATTGTGTTGGAAACGATATAAAAATTTAGATTCCGAAGTAGTAGATGCTTTAGTTTCTCGTATGATAAAAGAATTAGATACCTATCAGCCAGAGCTACAAAAGCTAGGAGAATTTATTAGTAGTCGAATGGGAAATCGTCTGATTGATATTCAAAGAAAACGGATAGGATTACAGCATAGAAAAAGAAAAATTCCTCAAAAAGGTATAATACAAATAAGACCTATTATGTTGGAAGATACCATTAGTGTAGTTAGTATGGAGAAAGTAGCTTCTCAAAAAGACTTAAAAATCGGTACTTATGTGATTCAAGGGGATAAGATTTATTTTTCTTCGGAAGATATTGGAAAGACAGTATGTATTAAATATAAAGAGGATTTAAAAGTAAAGGAACAACAAGTTCAAGAAAAGTATGAATTACAAAAAGAAAAGTCTATGAAAGAGGAAGATGAGCAAGAAAGAGTAAAGCTTATCGCTAAAGTTTTAAATTATGAAGAAGTCTATACAGGAAGAAATAAAGTAGAAGAAAAACAAAGAGAACGAAATAGAATTTGCTTTACAGAAAAATTAACATATTGTGTAAAAAAAGGAGAGATAGAGGATGCTACATTAGAGATAGATGCTTCTAAAGTAGTACATAAAAAATACTTAAATTTTTTTATGTCACAATCATGGGATTCGGGTTTCTTGTTCCAGTTATTAAAGCAAGTTCCTTTAAAATGTATGAGTGATATTTTATCTTCAGAGGAAAAAAAGGAATTGAAATGGAATAAAAAAGGGTGGTTATCTTCTAAAGTACCAATGTGTTATTTTGATAAAATGGAACAAACAAAGTTGGCAAATAGTACCATTAGTGAATTTAGAAAGGCATATGAAGATAATACATGGTTAAAGAAAATATTATGTAATATGTAATTATAAAAGAAAGGGGAAGAAGAATGCAAGTATTAGCGATGTATGATGTACGAGGGATTCAAAAGTATATTTTTAAAACTGCCAAAGTAAAAGATGCGATTGGTGCTTCTAGTATTGTAGAGCATATTCTTTTAGATGCATTAAAGGATAGTGTACAAAAGGTTCAAAAAGCAGAACATCTTGAGGTAGAGTTAGAATGGTGTACAAGCACAGAACCTTTACGATATACAGAACAGCAAAAAGATATTTCTGTTTTATTTGTAGGTGGTGGAAATGCGTATGTTTTATTTCGAGATAGAGCATTGTGTATTCAAATCAATCGTTGGATGAGCAAGTATATTTTGGAACATACGTATTCGTTGCAATTGGCGGTAGCTATTGTGGATAAGTCAAACAATTATGCAAGTGATTACAGTAAAGTACATCAGGAAATGATTCAAACAAAGGCAAATATGTCCATGATGAAGCCATTAGGAACATTACCTGTGATGCAAATGGAAATAAAAACAGGATATCCAATGATTTCTAGTGAGGGTAGTACAGAAACGGTATTAAAACAAAAGGCAACAAAAAAGTCACAGAACATAGAAAGAGAAGAACAAATATTTGACAATTATGTCACGAAAAAGGGGCAAGATAGTCAATTAGCAATTGTACATATGGATGGAAACAATATGGGTATTCGTATTCGACAGTTAGTGGAAGGGATTTCTGATTATGAAGAAGCAGTAAATCAAATGCGAACGATTTCCTATTATATTGATTCCTCGTATAAAAAAGTGTTTGAACAAATGCAGGAATTTTTTACAAAAGAAGCTGTAAATTTAGAAATTTATCAAGAAAAAGAAAAAAATTTCTTTGTAAGAAAAATACTCGTAGCAGGAGATGATATTACTTATGTTTGTAATGCAAAACTTGCTTTAGCTACCGTAGAGTATTTTTGTAGAGAAATAGCCACTTATACGATGAATGGAAAACAAGATGAGGATAGTTTGAGGGAGTATGGTTTTAGCGTTTGTGCGGGTGTTTCTTATATTGGAAGTCACTTTCCTTTTTTTATTGGATATGAAGTAGCAGAAGCTTGTTGTGATAGTGCAAAATCTCGTGCAAAAGAGAAAACAAATATGGATGGTAATCGTATTGGCAATTTTGTAGATTTTCATATTTGTAAAAATATTCAAGCAGTTGATTTAAAGGAAATGAGAAAACGAGAGTATGTTACAAGTCATGGAGAGCAATTGTTGATTCGTCCTTATTATATTGCAACAAAGACAGAAGGAGCATTAGGAAAGCTAAATAAAGAACCATTTGCTTTTGAAAAGTGGAAAAATGCAGTGATTTATTTTCAAAATGAGGATAATTTACCAAGAAATTTTGCGAAGAAATTACGCAATACTTATTCCATGGGAAAACAGATGGTAGATACCTTTTGGATGTTTTTAGAGTCTAGAAATTGGACTATGCCAGAAGAAAATGAAGATATGATGTATTTTCAAAATGAGAAAGGTACTTGGATAGCTAGATGGTATGATGCTCTAGAGTTGATGGAAGATTATATCGATGTGGATGAGATAGGAGGAGATAACAATGTATCAGATAAAAATCCAACTATTCAGTGATTTGTGTGTATCAGATGGTGGAGTATATAATAGTATGCTTGATACGGATATTTGTTATGATTCGTTTGGATTTCCTTATATTCCAGCCAAGCGTTTAAGAGGTTGTTTAAGAGAGTGTGCTATGGAATTAAAAGACTGGGGTGTTCCGATAGAAGTAGAGAAATTATTTGGAAAGGAAGGGTATACTCCAGCGAATATTCGATTTAGTGATGCTTATTTAGAAGATTATGAAACAAAGAAACAATTAATATTAAATGGGAGAAATTCTCTTGTATTACATCCTCAAAATATTTTAAATCATTATTCTTATATTCGTACACAAACAAGTATAGATTATGAGACAGGAACAGCAGAACCTGCTTCTTTGCGTACAATGAGAGTGGCAAAAAAGGGGTTAATTTTTTTTGCATCCGTAGAGTTCTCTAGTAAAGAGGCAGAGAAGGAATACTGTAAAGCGTTAGAACAGTGTTGTACGATATTAAAGCATATGGGAGTCGCTCGAACAAGGGGACTAGGAGAAGTACAAGTAACCTTACATGATATAGAAAAAGAGCAAAAGGAAAAGGAAGAAGAACAGCAAAAGGAAAAAGTTGCAGAGCTAACCGAAGATGCGGATTATCTAGAGTATTGCATTCAATTAGAAGAACCTTTAATTTGTAAGAGTATTCAAGGGGGAGAGGCTAGAACACTAGATTATATCGAGGGAAGTAAAGTTCTTGGACTTGTAGCAGGACAATTAAAAAAAGAAAAAGGAGATTTACTTTCTTTATTAAATGCAGGAGAAGTATTTTTTTCCAATGCTTATCCAATGCAAGATGGCGTACGATTCACTGAAGTTCCAGCCACATATTATCAAATAAAAAATGAAAAAGAGAAATTTGTAGATAAAGCATATGAAACAGAGGAAAATAAAAAATACTTAAAAGAGAAGCAATTAAATCAAATGAAGCATTGTTACGTGAAAGAGGTATTGGTAGATGGAGTACAAAAGTTGCAAAAGTATGATGTAACAATAGAGGAGCGTTATCATCATCGAAGACCAGAAGATAAATCCATAGGGCGTGCAATGGAAAGTATATCAGAAAAGAGTCATTTTTATCAAATATCTAGTATTACGGCAGGGCAATCGTTTGGTGGATATATTATAGGAACAAAAGAGCAAATAAAAATAATTTATGAATTGTTGAAAAAGCAAAGTGTATATTACATGGGTTTTGGTCGTATGTCGGAGTATGGTAAGGTAAGATTTCAAATTCAAAGTACAAAACAGCAACAATTAGCAAAAAAACAAAAAGTGGACAAATTTCAAGTGCAATTAGTATCTCCAGTCATTTTATATGGAGATAATGCGATGTATACAACAAATGCAAAAACTTTGGTGGAAGAAATCGAGGTACTATTAGGGTTAGATACTTCTTTGATAGAGAAAGTAGAGCGTTATGTCAATTATACTTCAGTAGGTGGTTATAATGTGACTTGGCAAGCAAGAAAACCAGTGATAGATGTGTTTGACAAAGGAACAGTATGTATCTTTTCTTTAAAAGAGCCAATAGAACTTCCGATTGGCACAACAATTTTTGTAGGAGAGAGAATAACTGAAGGTTTTGGGGAGGTTTTATTAAAACAATGGCAAGATAATGGAGAACATTATATAGGCGAACTGATAGAATCTGATAAAAAGAAATTAAATTTATTGGATGCGAAAAGTTCAGATTTTGTGCAGGAAATTTGTGGAGATTTATTTTCTTCTTACTTAGAATTTCATGCGATGAATCATGCGAGTGCAATGGAAGGAAAAGATACAGGAAATGCCACCGTCAACAATATGCTACTTATGTGTAAAGAAGCAAATACGATAGAGGAAATAGAGAACTATTGTAAAGCACGTTTTGAAAAGACAAGTGGTGGAAAACAGCAAAAATTAGAGTTTAGTAAGAATATTTTAACAACTGTAAAAAGAAACTGCCAAACAATTGTTTTTGAATTTTGTGCAACCTATGAAATTTTAGAAAATACTTTTTTGCCAGAAAAAGAGCAATATCAAATGGAATATTTAAAGGCTTATTTAAATGGGCTAAAATATCAAATTAGAAAAAGTAAAGTAGCAAAAGAAGGATGAGAGTACAGGAAAGGAAAAAAGACAAATGGAAAATAAAAAAATTGTCAGCAGACATTATTATGCAGTTTCTGTGTGTTTAGCGTCTCCACTCAATGTTTCTAGTGGACAAGATATGGTTTCGGATGCAGATGTATTGCGTAATAAAGAGGGAATTCCTTTTATACCTGGAACTTCTTTCGCAGGTGCTTTTCGAAATTATGTTATGTTGAAAAAAAATGAAACAGGGATGATGGGATACTCGAAAGAGCAAGAGGGAAAAATGAGTTCCCTATTTATTTCAGATTTATATTTTGAATGTAGAACGAGCAATCCTCTATTTCAAATAGATAAAACATTAAATGAGGAGCATCACCAAATACAAACTTCTTTGCGAGATGGAGTAGCATTAACAAAGGAGCAAACAGTAAAAAATAAATTTGACATGGAAATTGTAGAAACAGGAGCGAAAGGAATTTTATATTTTAATTTTATTGTACGTGAAGAAGAAAACGAAGAAGAATATAAAAGATTGATTTCTTCTGTTTTGCAAGGGATGCAAGAAGGGGAACTGCGAATTGGAGGAAAGAGAACTCGTGGGTTTGGTAGGTTTTCTATAGAACAAATTTATGAAAAACGATTTACAAAAGAAATGGTATTAGAATGGTTAGAGTTTGAAAAAGCAGAAAAGGAACTTTCTTCTTATGGAAAAGGTTTTGTGTATCAAGACTGGATAAAAACAGTACAAAAGGTACAAGCACAATATATTAAAGTTTCTATTCCGTTACGTTTGACGGGAGGATTGAGTATTCGCCGTTACTCTTGTAAGCCAAATGAGGCAGATTATGAACAAATCACTTGTAATGGAGTTTCTGTGATTCCTGGAAGTACATGGGCAGGAGTGATTCGAAAAGATGTATGTGATATTTTGGAGATGATAGGTTGTAAGCAACATCAAATAGAGATGTTATGCAATCAGTGGTTTGGATATAGTACAGAGAAAACACAAGAGCAGTCGTTGATTGTATTTGGAGAAAGTAAGTTACAAGGGGATGTTCGTTTAGTAATGACTAGAAATAAAATTGACCGCTTTGATGCTTCTACGAAAGAAGGTGCATTATATACAGAAATTTCTAGTTTTGGAGGAACAACTACGTTAGAAATTTTGGTAAAAAAGGATGATAAAAAAGACTATTTGCCACTTGTAGGAATGCTTCATCTTGTCATTGAGAATATACAAAAAGGATATTTAGCTGTGGGAGGACAAACAGCAGTTGGTCGAGGTATTTTTGAAGCAGATAAAGAGCGAACTGTTATATGGAGTGAGCTAGAGACAGAAAGTATTGGTGCATTATATAACCTAATAGAATGCTTGAATGGAGGACATGAGTATGGTATGGAATAATTTAAAACGACAAAATGAAGCACCAAAATCAGGTTATATTATGGCATATACTAGAAAAAAAGTAATTTTTCATTCTTTTACTACACTGTTAGAGGTAGAACAGGAGTTATTGGAAGAAGAATTATTAGAACTTCATTTATTTGATAGAGAGAAAGAGTATCGTGCAGTAAGTACAAGAAGTAAGCGTTATCCAGATGGTGTTATTGAAGCTATTGTAGATTTTTCGGAGGAATTAGAGCAAGAAATTTATGCAGAGGATATTTTATTAGAGACTCCATATCAAGGTAAAATTACAGTATTGCATCATTTGCAATATGATGAGAAGACAGGAATGGCTTTTGTAGATAATTATCGACTTTTAAAGAAAGAGGTGGAGTAAGATGTATCATGATTTTGTAAATCCTTATAATTTTATTCCTTTAGGAAAAAAACGTGCAGATGCTTTACAAGAAGATAGAACGCTAACAGGCGTTATTACTTATTCGCTCAAAACAGAAACTCCATTAGTTATTCCCAATACGGCAAATTCGGATATATTTCCAAAGCAAAAACAAGAATTTTTAAGAAAAAAGAAAGAAACGGTAACAGAGAAAGAATATGATAAAATAGCACAAGAAATTTCAGAACATAAAATGTATGATTTTTTTACTTATACCGATGTTTCGGATACAACAAAAGATTATACGATTCCATATGCTATGCCAGTAATTTCAGGTAGTGAAATTAGAGGAATGTTGCGAAGTAATTTTGAAATTTTGACTAATTCTTGTATGTCTGTTTTAAATGATGATGTTATTTTAAGTAAGCGAACGAATGAAGTATTTGTAGCAGGGTTGCTTCGAAAAGATGGAGAAAGTAAATTTTCTCTTTGTAAAGCGAATGACTATTTATTTCGTACTAAGGGAGAAAATTGTCTAATAGATGAATTAGAATGGAAAGAGGAATATTATACAAGAAAATGCTATATACAAGAAGATTTATTAGAAGGAACGATGGTATCTTTTGAAGCGGAAAGAAGAGAGAGAGGAAAACCATTAGCAAAAAGAGTAAAAAAAATAGAAGGAAAAACACAAGGTAATATTGGTTATGTGATGAAAGGTCTGAAAGGCCCTGAAATGAATTCTAAAAATCAAAAGCATTGTTGTCATATTTTTCAAGCGAGGAAACAAAAAAGAGGAAATCAGTGGATAGATGAAGTTGTAGTAGAATCTGTATCATTAGAAATGTTAGATATTGTATTACAAGAGTATGAATCTAATGCAGATAATATATATCAAGAATATCAAACACAGTTGACAAAATTTCGTAAATCTGCTACGAATGGAAGTTATTTTCCAGTTTATTATAGTCAAGTAAGTGATTTTGTTATGTTATCTCCAGCTAGTATTACAAGAGAGGTGTATAGGAATACATTAAAGGAAATTGTAGGAAACTATATTCCTTGTGATGGAACAAAAACATTTTGTCCTACTTGTTCTTTATTTGGTATGGTACATTCGAATGGAACAAGTAGAGCTTCTAGATTGCGATTTAGTGATATGGTTTGTGTCAATAAAGAAACACCAATAGAGTGTTATGAAAAGATAGTAACCTTACCACCACTTTCTAGTCCGAAACGTTCTAATATGGAATTTTATTTGCAACGCCCAAAGGGAGCTTGGTTTTGGACGTATGATTATTATGTGCAAGGTGGGACAGGAACCGTAGTTCCAACTCGTGCAACTATCAATGGAAGAAAGTTTTACTGGCACAATAGGAATATGAAATTGCCAGAGAATGTTGATATGACAAAATTAAATGTAACCGTGCGACCGGTGAAAAAAGATGTTATATTTACGGGAAAGGTATACTTTGAAAAAATTAGTGAAACGGAATTGAAACAATTAGTTTGGCTATTAAATAATGGAGAAAATGTTACGACATGGGAAGAAAAAAATTATGGATATAAACTTGGTATGGCAAAGCCATTAGGATTTGGAAGTGTTTCATTGCGTGTAGAAGAAGTGAAAGTAAGAACATTAAAAAAGGATGCAGAGGAAAGACGTATTTCTTTTGTAGAAGAACCAAGAGGGAAAGAAGCAATCGTAGGTTGTTTTGATACCATTGATTTTACCGTAGAAGAAAATTTTCATAAGATGACAAGTTTTGCAATGGTTTCTGAGGAAAAGATTCATTATCCAATGACGAAACCAAACGAAGTAGAAGAAGAACATGGATTTGAATGGTTTGCCGAAAATCATAAAGGTTATAACTATAAAAAAGGCGAAATGAAAAATATGCCAAATGCTAGAAAGGAAATGATTTTCCGTATGCATATGATAGCAATGCAGCCACAACTACAATGGACAGATAAAAAATTGGAGCAGGAAAAAAAGGAAAGTACAAGGACAGCGTTTTCTCAAAATCAAAGAAGATTTCAAAATACAAGGAAAGGAAATCAAAAGTAATATGCAGTTACAAGTGAAACATACGGTAGAACAACCACTATGTTTACCATTGAACTATCATCATATGTTGCAGTCTATTATTTATCATCATTTAAAATTAGAAACAATGGCATATTCTAGTTATGTACATGAGAAAGGATTTTTTTTAGGAAATCGAAATTTTAAATTATTTACATTTAGTGGATTGCAAGGAAAATATCAAGTAGAAGATAAAAAAATTTGTTTTTATGAAGATGTAATGTTTGAAGTACGAAGCCCTGAACCATTATTTATTCGAATATTAGAAGAAAATTTAAAAAATCAAGGCATTACTTATTTTGGACAACATTATAATAATATTGTCACTACAACTTTAGATAATAGTGTAGAAAATGATGAAATTAAAATTCAAATGATAACTCCTATTGTTGTTTATACAACAGACATACTTACAAAAAAGACAGAATATTATAGTCCAGAACAATCAGAATTTTATTCTCTTGTTGTGGATAATTTTAGGAGAAAGTATATTGCCTGTTATGGAGTCATTCCAGAAAATGATATTACGATAGAACCAATCAAACTATGTTCCAAAGATAAATATGTAACAAAGTACAAAAATTTTTATATTACAGGGTGGAAAGGGAAATATAGACTTTCTGGCAAACGAAAATATTTAGATTTTTTATACCAAACAGGACTTGGCAGTAAAAATTCTCAAGGATTCGGAATGTTTGAATTGTTAGGAGATGTTACAAAATAGAATTAACTTAAGGTGAATGTCTTGTTTTCCTTGATATCTGGCAAGGACCGTTTAGAAACGGCAGTCCTTGGCGAGGTTTTCTCGAGCCTAGTACTGCTCCGTTTCGCCACGAGCGCAAGCGTGTCCTAGAAGATATCAAGGAAAACAAGACTTTTATTTATTTTGCAACATCCCCTGTTTTTGTTTTTTTAGAAAATTTTGCTTTCATTCGTTTAAAGAAGCCTTGCTTTTCTGGCTTAGAATCTAATCCACTACGGAGTCCTTTGACATCCATAATATAAATACCATTCATAATGGCTTTTACTTCTTTTTTGACAGGGATTAAATCAAATACTTTAGGGTCACACATTAAGTTAGTAATTTTTGGACCAATTTTTGCTTTTACTACAGGAACTTTAGAACCGCGTAAATATTTTGGTGTTTGGTCTAGTATGATTTTTGGAAATCCTGCTTCTTTCATTTTCATCATCTTTTTATCAATGACAAGAATTGAATACGCTTGTGCTCCTGCCTGCATTTCTGCTTGTGCTGCTTCGGATTTCTTTTGCATTTTACTGCCATAAATATATAATCCAATCAATACTGCAAGTAGAACGATAGCAATTACCAGTACTACAATGAGCCATGGTTTCATAAGGGGTTCTCCTTTCGTTATTCACTTCATTTCATTATTTGTATTGTTTTTTGCATTGGGAAGGATTCCCTGCAATATAAAGTTTGTGTCCTTTTAGCATTTCTGCAATGATATTTCTACTGAGAACACCAAGGATTTTACGTTCTTCAGGAGAAAGTGCATCTGGATAAATTGGTTGTCCGTATTCAATTACTGTAACAGCCTTTTTTACCCAAGGGAAAGAATTTTCAAATAGGTCATCGGAACCAGAAATAGCAACTGGGATAACAGGACAATTTGTTTTGTGTGCCATTTTAAAAGAACCTTCTTTAAAAGGAAGCATTTCTTCTTCATGATTTCTTGTGCCTTCTGGAGCAATAAACATCGAATATCCTTCTTTAATATTTTCAATGCCACTTAGAATAGTTTTCATTCCAGCTCGCATATCATCTCTGTCTAAGAATAAACAATTGACTAATTTCATCCACCAACTTAAGAAAGGTATTTTTTGTACTTCAATTTTGGCAATAAAACCAGTAACAGTTGGCAGAGTACTATAGGCTAATGGAATATCCAAGACACTGCGGTGATTGGATACATATAATACCGCAGTATCTGTTGGAATGTTTTCCATACCAAGCACAATAGTTTTTGTTCCTGTAAAAAATAGAACTAGTTTAAAGGCGTATTTCACAATTTTCTGTGCAATTACCGAAGTTGTATAACGATATTTTTTTCGGAATAACAACAAAATTAAATAAATTGGAAGTGAAATAATAAAAAATATAACTAATACAAGTAAAATTAAAATAGTTCTCATACTTCCTCATTCTCCTCATTTGTAATATCTTCCGTAGGCTCAACTATAGAAGGAGTATCTTCTGCATTGTTTTCGTCAGAAGAAGTATCTTCCTTTTCTGTAGAAGAAGTATCATTGGTGTCTTCATTAGGAGAAGTATTCTCAGGTACTAGTGTAGGAATTGGTGTTGCCGTTGGTTTTGGAATACTACCCGCTGGAACAGGAAGTGTATTATGTGGTACATTATAATATTCCGATGGGAATAATGGAAGTCCTGTGGATGTATCCATTATTATTTGTCCTGTAGATTCAATTATATATGGTTCATAGAAACTAACAGAACCATTGGCATTATAAGTTAATTCACCTTTATAATTACGAATAGGAACTTTTAACAAGAGAGAACCATCTTCTAATAAAATTTCAGAGCCATTACCGTCCTTTACTGGTTCTGTAAATAAAATTTCTCCTTTGGAATTATAAGCAAGTGTACCATTTGCATTCCAAAGTGGTTCTAAGAAGACAGGTTTCATATTAGAGTCTAACCATAAGTTTCCACTTAAGTCAAAGTATGGTTTCTTGTAACAAATTCCGTTTTTATCTGTTAAAATATTGCCCTTAGCATCTTTAATTGGTTCTAAGTAAAACGCACTGCCATTCACTTTAATACTATTGCCTTTAGAGTCAGTAATTGTTTTCTTTAAATATGGAAAACCAGTTTTAGAAGAAACCATAACTTTTCCATTAGAATCGTATAGAAGCTGACCACCTTTTGTTTGGGCATAAAGCTTTTGGAATCTAGTAGTATTTAAGTCAATGAGTGGCATATCTTCTAATGCTTCTAGTGATTGAGAAGATGGACTGCCATAATATTCTTCTAAGGTCATATCGTTATTATAGAGGTAATAGGCAAGAGGAACGCCAACATAGCGAATATGCCAAGGTTCATAAGCGTAGCCCGTAATTTCCTCTTTATCTTTTGGATAGCGTAAAATAAATCCAAATCGCCAACAATTTTCTTTTAACCAAATGCCTTCTGCAGTAGAAGCAAAGCGGTTATCTAGGTTGAATCCAATGGACTCACAAGAAACATCAATGGCAAGTCCTGTTTGGTGCTCACTATTTCCTGGAGCAGCAGAATATAAATTGGTATGGCGAGTTCCTTTGTTAATTAAATTTGTTCCATAAATGTCATACTGACGGTCATAAGAACGGTATCCAGAAACACCATAAATCGAAAGGCCTTCTTCTGCTAATGCAGTTTGATATAAGTCTTCTAATGCTTCGGCTGCTACTTTCTTTAATTTTCTTTTATCTACTGTTTTACTGCTAAAGCTAAAAGGAATATCTGGTGCAACTAAATCAGATGGTGCATAGTTGTTCGTAAGTGGATAGTCACGATTGATAATAAAAGTAGTCGTGGTAGTATCCGTATTGACAGCAACAGGTGCTGGTGGCACCGTAGGAATTGGCGTCGGTGTTGCCGTAGGCGTTGGTGTTGCTGTTGGTGTTGCGGTAGCCATTGGTTCAGAACTTGCTACAAACTGCGTATCTGTGGATGTAGGTGTTGCAGGTGCAGAAATCGCAGGATTCTTTGTTGGCGTATTTGCTTTTACCGTATTCGGGTTAGAGCAGCCATTTAGGCTAAGGAGTGTCGCTGTTAACATAAGGGCAACTGTACTCAGTTTTTTTGATAACATTTTATTCCTCGATTCTAAAATGATGCATGTATTACTTTTTTTGTTTGTAAATTTGGTCCAGCAATTCATGTTTGGTGCGATATAATCTATCAGAAAGGTCTACATAAACATTTTGAGGATTTACAAAACGTTTTGTTTCATCCCAAAGGGTATTTAATTCTTCTTGGCAATAGTTACGGATATCCATAACAGATGGTGTTTCATATACACATTCGCCATTTAAAAAGATTGGAACGAGCATTTCTCGAACAGTAAAAGTACCTGCTGGGAGTGTAGTTTGCTTCCAAGTAGCATTAGGGTCAAACAAATGTAATGGCTGGGTTTCGTCGATGTGTTCATCGGCAAAAGCAATTAAATCTGCTTTAATTTTGTTTGTGTTCTTGTCATAAATACGAAATACTGTTTTATTTCCAGGATTTGTAATCTTCACAGGATTTTCAGATAATTTAATCTTTGGAATAAAGTCATCATCCTTTTGGATAGCGGCAAGTTTATATACGCCACCAAATGCTGGCCAATCTTTGGAAGTAATTAAGTTAGTACCAACACCCCAAGAGTCAATGGCTGCACCTTGTGCTTTTAAACTTTCAATTAAATATTCATCTAAGTCACTAGAAGCACAAATAGAAGCATCGCTAAAGCCCGCGGCATCCAGTTGTTTTTTTGCTTTTTTAGATAGATAAGCAAGGTCACCACTATCTAAACGAATACCATATTTCTTTGGCATTTTTCCAGCATCTCTTAATTCTGTAAATACTTGAATTGCATGAGGTACACCAGAGTGTAAAGTATCATACGTATCTACTAACAAGGTAACATTATTTGGATAAAGTTCAGCATATTTACGAAATGCTGTTAATTCATCAGGAAAACTCATAATCCAACTGTGAGCATGTGTGCCAAGTGGTGGGATATGGAATGTTTTAGCTGCAAGCACATTACTTGTACCATGACAACCTCCAATGACAGCGGCTCTTGCACCAAGTGTTCCAGCATCAGGACCTTGTGCACGTCGTAAGCCAAATTCCATGACAGTGTCCCCTTTTGCTGCATAGCAAACACGAGAAGCTTTGGTAGCAATTAGGCTTTGATGGTTTAACATAGTAAGAATAGCAGTTTCTATAAACTGAGCTTCCATAATTGGAGCAATTACTTTTAACATTGGTTCCATTGGAAACATGACACTACCTTCTGGCAGGGCATAAATATCTCCTGTAAAACGGAAATTTGCCAGATAAGTAAGGAAATCTTCATCAAATACGTTTAAATCACGCAAATAATTGATGTCATCTTCGGAAAATCTTAAGTTCTTGACATAATCAATTACTTGTCCTAAACCAGCACAAACCGCATATCCACCACCACATGGATTTTCACGGTAGAAGGTGTCGAAAATAACGACATCGGAACTATTGTTTTTGAAGTATCCTTGCATCATTGTCAGTTCATAAAAGTCAGTTAATAATGTAAGATTTTGTGAAGTCATATGAGTCTCCTCCCTTGCTTTTTCGTTTGTGTATTAAAAGCATTTCATTATAGAGTTAATTTTAGATGATGTAAAAAAACATCTATGCTAATAGCTTATGATAACACAAAATATGGATTTATACAAATAGAAAATTTTATTCTAGTAAATATGATTTCATTCTTGACGAAATATTGGAAATAGAATAAAGTTATGGTAATAAAAAAGGGAGAGAAAATCATATGTTTCGTTTTTATTTTGTGATTATTATGAATTTATTTCGGTTGCCATATATACTTCCTAAATTGAATTATATGGTAAAGCACACAGAAAAGTATAGTGTGGAGAAGCGGTATGCGGTTGTAAAAAAATTGATACGGATTATGAAGCGGACAGGAACTATTTTTACAAGGTCATTTGGTTTAGAGCAGTTGCCAAAAGAAGGTGGTTATATTATGTTTGCAAATCATCAAGGAAAATATGATGCACTTGGTATTTTACATACACATACAAAACCATGCTCTATTGTAATGGATGAAGCACGTTCTCATACTATTTTAACGAGTCAAGTCATTGATTTAGTGGATGGGAAACGTATTAAGAAGGATGACTTACGTCAATCCATGCAAATTATTTTGGAGATGGCAAAAGAAGCAGAAGAAGGGAAAATATTTTTGATTTTTCCAGAGGGTGGTTATTTTCTTAATAAAAAAAATACATTGAGTGAATTCAAAGCAGGTTGTTTTAAAAGTGCGATGAAAGCAAAAGTGCCAATTGTACCAGTGGCTTTAATTGATTCTTATAAAGCATTTGAAGGGATTTATTTTGGACCAATTCGTACCCAAGTACATTATTTAAAGCCAATTTCGTATGAGGAATATAAAGGAATGAAAACGGTGGAAGTGGCAGAACTAGTAAGGGGACAAATTGAGGAGAAAATAGAAGAAGTTTTAGCAGAACGACAAAGGAGATATGTGAAATTTTTTGGTTTAACATGAGAAATCCATTTATAAGATGAAGTTTAGGGCAAAATTCCTAGAAAAAGCCGTTAGTTAGCGTAATTCTTTGGTTATTTTGTTCCTTGACATTCTAAATTTCTTCGGTATAATATAAGGCAGTTAAAAACGTTGAAGAAGACAGTACCTATTAAGGAACGGCACAGCGAAATCGGGATAGTGTGAGCCGATAGCAAGTACGAAATGGGGAATATCACTTCCGAGTTGCAGGTTGAACAGATTTCTTAGTAAGCTGAGCCGGGTTCCACCGTTATATGGATAGGGTATTTATTTTGGCAAATCCATAGTCAAAAGCGTACGCGAATGGGTGGTACAACGAATGTTAGGTTCTTCGTCCTGTTTGCAGGGGGAGGAGCTTTTTTTTGTTACTATTCAACTATATCAGTCTCCGTAAAATTTACCGACTGTGGATTGAAATAATTTTATTTGGAGGTGTACTATGTACAAAAAAGTCGATACGAATATGAATTTTGTAGACAGAGAAAAAGCTGTTGAGTTATTCTGGAAAGAAGAAAATATTTTTGAAAAAAGTATCGAAGCAAGAAAAAAGGGGAAAACTTATACTTTCTATGATGGCCCACCAACAGCAAATGGGAAGCCACATATTGGTCATGTATTAACTCGTGTTATTAAGGATATGATTCCAAGATATCGTACGATGAAAGGTTATATGGTGCCTCGTAAGGCAGGATGGGATACTCACGGTCTTCCTGTTGAAATTGAGGTAGAAAAGTTACTTGGTATTAACGGAAAAGACCAGATTGAAGCCTATGGTCTAGAACCATTTATTGGAAAGTGTAAAGAAAGTGTTTGGAAATACAAAGGTATGTGGGAAGATTTCTCTGGTACGGTTGGTTTCTGGGCAGATATGGATAACCCTTATGTAACTTACCATGATGATTATATTGAATCGGAATGGTGGGCATTGCGTCAGATTTGGGACAAGGGCTTGTTATACAAAGGATTTAAGATTGTTCCTTATTGTCCACGTTGTGGAACTCCTCTTTCTAGTGCCGAAGTGGCACAAGGATACAAGGATGTGAAGGAACGCTCTGCGATTGTTCGTTTTAAAGTAAAGAATGAAGATGCTTACATTCTTGCTTGGACAACAACTCCTTGGACATTGCCTTCGAACGTAGCTCTTTGTGTAAACCCAGTAGAGAGTTATGTAAAAGTAGTAGCCGCTGACGGCAATACCTATTATATGGCAGAAGCTCTTTGTAATACTGTTCTCGGAAAATTAGCTGTAAAAGCAGAGAAAGAGAAAGGTATCGAAGCAAAACCAGCATATGAAATCGTAGAAAGATTTACTGGTAAAGATTTAGAATACAAAGAATATGAGCCATTATTTGACTTTGCAAACGAAATCTGTGCAAAACAGGGCAAAAAAGCACACTTTGTAACATGTGAAGGTTATGTAACTTTAACAGATGGTACAGGTGTCGTTCATATTGCTCCAGCGTTTGGTGAAGACGATGCAAGAGTTGGTCGTTTATATGACCTTCCATTTGTGCAGTTAGTTGATGGCAAGGGTGAAATGTCAGCAGAAACCGCTTATGCAGGTGTATTTGTAAAAGATGCTGACCCATTGATTTTAGAAGATTTAAAGAAAAAAGGTTTATTATTTGATGCTCCAAAATTTGAGCATAGTTATCCACATTGTTGGAGATGTGATACACCACTTATCTACTATGCAAGAGAATCTTGGTATATCAAAGAAACTGAAGTAAGAGATGACTTAGTTCGCAATAATAATACTGTTAACTGGATTCCAGAATCGATTGGTAAAGGTCGTTTTGGTAACTGGTTAGAGAATATTCAGGACTGGGCAATTTCTAGAAATAGATATTGGGGAACTCCACTGAATATTTGGGAATGTGAATGCGGTCATAGACATTGTATTGGCAGCAGACAGGAATTGTTTGAGATGAGTGGAAATGAAAAGGCAAAGACCGTAGAGTTCCACCGTCCATATATTGATGAAATTACAATTGCTTGTCCAGAGTGTGGTAAACAGATGGTTCGAGTACCAGAAGTATTAGACTGCTGGTTCGACTCTGGTGCAATGCCATTTGCACAGCATCATTATCCATTTGAAAATAAGGAATTATTTGAACAGCAATTCCCAGCTCAGTTTATTTCTGAGGCGGTTGACCAGACAAGAGGTTGGTTCCATGCTCTGATGGCAGAGTCTACGTTATTATTTAACAAAGCTCCTTATGAAAATGTCATCGTGCTTGGACATGTACAGGACGAAAATGGTCAGAAGATGAGTAAGAGTAAAGGAAATGCCGTTGACCCATTTGAAGCATTAGAAACGTATGGTGCTGATGCAATTCGTTGGTATTTCTACATTAATTCCGCACCTTGGCTCCCAAATCGTTTCCACGGTAAGGTAGTACAAGAAGGTCAGCGTAAGTTTATGGGAACTCTTTGGAATACTTATGCATTTTTCGTACTGTATGCAAATATTGACAATTTTGATGCAACAAAATATGCATTAGAATATGATAAATTGCCAGTAATGGATAAGTGGTTATTGTCTAGACTTCATTCCACTGTAAAAACGGTAGATGACAATTTAGACAACTATCGTATTCCAGAGGCTGCAAGAGCTTTGCAAGATTTCATAGATGAAATGAGTAACTGGTATGTACGTCGTGGTAGAGAACGTTTCTGGGCAAAGGGTATGGAGCAAGATAAAATCAATGCTTACATGACACTTTACACAGCACTCGTTACGATTGCAAAGACTTCTGCACCTATGATTCCATTTATGGCAGAAGATATTTACCGCAACTTAGTTTGCAGTATTGATACTACTGCTCCAGAAAGTGTACATTTATGTGATTTCCCAGTAGTAGAAGAAAGTTATATTGATAAGAAGTTAGAAGCAGATATGGATGAAGTATTACAGATTGTAGTGCTTGGTCGTGCTTGTAGAAATACATCTAACTTAAAACAACGCCAACCTTTGGCTCATATGTATGTGAAGGCAGAACATGAGTTGCCAGAGTTCTTCCGTGATATTGTGGCAGAAGAATTGAATGTAAAAGAAGTAGCATTTACTTCAGATGTACGTTCCTTTACTTCGTATACGTTTAAGCCACAGTTAAAAACTCTTGGTAGAAGATTTGGTAGCAGATTGAATGCACTCAAAGAAGTATTAAATAATTTAGATGGTAATGCAGCTATGGATTCCTTAGAGGCTACTGGAAAGGTAACTGTCACAGTTGCAGGTGTAGAGGAAGAATTAGCAACAGAAGATTTACTCATTGAATCAGCGCAGAAGGAAGGATATGTATCTGATTCTAACTATGGTATTACCGTAGTGTTAGATACAAATTTAACGGATGAGTTGATTGAAGAAGGTTTTGTTAGAGAATTGATTTCCAAAGTACAAACGATGAGAAAAGACTCTGACTTTGAAGTAATGGACCATATTAATGTTTATGTATCAGGTAACGCTACAATCGAAGCTCTTATGAAGAAAAACGAAGATGAAATTAAGACTACCGTTTTGGCTAAAGAGCTTGTTATCGGTGCAGTGGACGGAATTGCAAAGGAATGGAACTTGAATGGTGAAACAGTCACTATTGGAGTGAAAAAATTGTAATAATCCAGTTAGTAATTCGGCTTTTTGCTGGTATAGCAAAAAGCTCGAATTAATATAAATATTGTATATGACAGAATTGTTATAGAGCTTAGGAAAAACAAATCAGAAAAGGTGGACAAAACGAATGGAATTAACAAAAAAAGAATTGAAACAAAGAATTGCAAACAACATGAGAATGTTGTTCCGTAAAGATGTAGAAGAAGCATCCAAACAGCAATTATTTCAGGCAGTAGCTTATTCATTAAAAGAAGATATTATTGATATGTGGATGGATACTCATAAGACATATGAGAAAGAAGATGTAAAGACAGTTTACTATCTTTCCATGGAATTCTTAATGGGTCGTGCTCTTGGAAATAATATCATCAACATGAAGGCTCAGCCAGTGGTAAAAGAAGTATTAGAAGAGCTTGGTGTAGACCTTGATATCATTGAAGACCAAGAACCAGATGCAGCTCTTGGTAATGGTGGTCTTGGCCGTCTTGCAGCTTGTTTCTTGGATTCTCTTTCTTCTCTTGGTTATCCAGCATATGGTTGTGGTATCCGCTATAAGTATGGTATGTTCAAGCAGGCAATTGAAGATGGTTTCCAAGTAGAAAAGCCAGACGATTGGTTAAAGGATGGTAATCCATTTGAAATTAAGCGTGCAGAATATGCAGCAGAAGTTAAGTTCGGTGGTTATGTAAAGATGGTTCGTGATGAAAATGGTAGAGACCGTTTTGTTCAGGAAAATTACAGCTCCGTTTTAGCTATTCCATATGACCTTCCAGTAATTGGTTATGGTAATGGTATTGTAAATACACTTCGTATTTGGGATGCACAGGCAATCAACAACTTTAACTTAGACTCTTTTGATAAGGGTGACTATCAGAAGTCTGTAGAACAGGAAAACTTAGCTAAGACTATCTGTGAAGTGCTTTATCCAAATGATAATCACTATGCAGGTAAGGAACTTCGTTTAAAACAGCAGTATTTCTTCGTATCTGCAAGTATTCAGCGTGCAGTTTCTAAATATATGGAAACTCATGATGATGTTCGTAAGTTACATGAGAAAGTATGCTTCCAGTTAAATGATACTCATCCAACGGTTACTGTAGCAGAACTTATGAGAATTCTCTTAGATGAGTATTTCTTAACTTGGGATGAAGCTTGGGCGGTTACTAATAAATGCTGTGCTTATACAAACCATACAATCATGTCTGAAGCTTTGGAAAAATGGCCATTAGAGTTATTCTCTAGATTACTTCCTCGTATTTACCAGATTGTAGAAGAAATTAACCGTCGTTTCTTAATCTTATTAAATGAGAAGTATCCAAATGATTACAGCAAGGTTCAGAAGATGGCGATTGTTTATAACGGACAGGTTCGTATGGCAAATCTTGCGATTGTAGCAGGTTTCTCCGTAAATGGTGTAGCAGCACTTCATACAGAAATCTTAAAGAAAGAACAGTTAAAAGAGTTCTATGAATTATGGCCAGAAAAGTTCAACAATAAGACAAATGGTATCACACAGAGAAGATTCTTATTACATGGTAACCCATTACTTGCTAAGTGGGTAACCGATAAGATTGGTGATGACTGGATTACAAATCTTTCTCACTTAGAGAAGTTATTACCTTATGTAGATGATGCTAAATCTTTAGCTGAATTACAGAATATCAAGTACCAGAATAAAGTAAGACTTGCAAAGTATATCAAGGAACACAATGGTATTGAAGTAAATCCACGTTCTATTTTTGACGTACAGGTAAAGCGTTTACATGAGTACAAGAGACAGTTCTTAAATATTCTTCACATTATGTATTTATATAATGAAATTAAGAAGAATCCAGATATGCCATTCTACCCAAGAACTTTCATCTTTGGTGCAAAGGCTTCCGCAGGTTACCGTCGTGCAAAGGCAATCATCAAGTTAATTAACAGTGTAGGTGATGTAATTAACAACGATGCTTCCATCAATGGCAAGATTAAGGTAGTATTTATTGAAAACTACCGTGTATCTAATGCAGAATGGATTTTTGCAGCAGCAGACGTTTCCGAACAGATTTCTACAGCAAGTAAGGAAGCTTCTGGTACAGGTAACATGAAGTTCATGTTAAATGGTGCAATTACTCTTGGTACAATGGACGGTGCTAACGTAGAAATTGTAGAAGAAGCAGGTGCAGAAAATGCGATTATCTTTGGTTTAAGTGCAGATGAAGTTATCGCTTACGAGCATAACGGTCAGTATCATCCAAAGGAAATTTACAATACAAATACCGACATTCGTATGGCAATGACACAGTTAATTGATGGAACTTACTGCCCAGAAAATACAGAAATGTTCCGTGAATTATATAACTCCTTGTTAGAGCATAACGGTGGTGAACGTGCAGACCAGTACTTCATTTTGAAGGATTTCGTTGCTTATGCAGAAGCACACAAACGTGTAGAAGCAGCTTATCGTAACGAAAAACAGTGGGCTAAATCTGCATTGATTAACATTGCAAAATGTGGTAAGTTCTCCTCTGACCGTACGATTGAAGAATATGTTCAGGATATTTGGCACTTAAAGAAAGTTGTATTAAAAAATAAATAATCTTTATTTAGATGAGAGATTGTTTGAATAAATAAAATAGAATGACCTTGAAGTAAGAGTAACATCTTGTTTCAAGGTCATTTTTTGTACATTTTTAGTTATGAAATTACATATTTTTAAGTATGTGATTACATGATATTCGTTATTTATGGATTAGAAATTTAATATTTCAGAAATTTCTGAAAAGTTGATATATAAATCATCATAAATATTAACTTTGATGACAGAGTCAAAAGAATATTGTATATTAAGTATATTTTTTTCAAAAAAATTAACAATAATAGTTTTTCTTCTAGGGTCAATAATCCAATATTCACGTACTTCGGCATTTTTATAATAGTATAATTTGCGGATATAATCATCCGATGCATTACTAGGAGAAACAATTTCAATGATAAAATCAGGAGCACCATTACATCGTTTTCCATCTAGTTTATTTTTATCACATACAATCATAATATCAGGTTGTACAATAGTAAGTGGTTTATCAGAAAGTTTTACATCAAATGGGGCATAAAATACTCGACAAGGACCTTGTTTACTTTTGAGGTAAATATTTAGTAGGGTAGAAATTTCCATAGAAATCATTTGATGTTCTTGTGAAGGAGAGGACATATTATAAACAATACCATCAAAGACTTCGATTCGTTCATTTTCTGGATATGATTCATATTCTTCTAATGTAATCATTTGTAATTGTGGTTGTAATGCTAACATCAGATTCACTCCTTTTAAAGTTATTGTATTTCCATTAGATTTATTTATGTAGATAATAGCATAAAAATAACATAAATACAATATTTTTGCGAGAAAGTTTGCTTTTCATGTAAGGAAAGAAGTTCCAAATGTTACTTTATGTTTTGCAAAATAGAATCAATATGAGTAGCATATCTTGTATTTGTTTTTACTCGAAACAATGGTATTCCAATTGTTGCAAATAAATTATCTTTAAATTCATCAATAATCATTGCTTGTTCTGTTTCATGTGACGGGTCATCTAGTTCAATTCCAGCTAAAATATGTAAGTCACTGTCCGTAAGGAGAAAATCAACATGTCTAGACTTAATATGTCCTCGATATTTTTGTTTTTCTTTAAAATCTTCTATTGGTACAGAAATAAAGTCTTCTAATCGCACTTTAGGACAAATCAAAATATTAACTTCATCACATTTCTTTTTTAGTACAAGATAAAATTTATACTCTGTTTTTGTGAGAAGGTTATTTCGCTGATAAGGCATATAGGAATAATCAAAATAGGCGTTTGGTTTGGGAATAGGATGTTTTTTTTGATTGTTCTTTTTGTTCTTCTTTTTTGCTTTCTTTTTTTTAGGAAGTAGTGAAATAATGATAAATAAAAGTAAAATTATAATAAGCAATAATGAGATTAAGTTTTCCATGTATAAAATTCCTTTTCTAAATTTGGTGATGTATAAGATAACTATATAACATCTTTTAGCTGGTATCAAGATATTTTCTATGGTTAAGCTAGGAGAAATGTAGTATAATTAGAATAATATTAGGAATTATATGGATGATTACAATGTAGAAAGGAGTATAAGAATGGAGCATTACTTAACTCAAATAGAAATTAACAAAGTGCGTCATTTATCTAATATTAAGATTAATTTACAAAATGATATACGACAACATTTGTTATTAACAGGAAGAAATGGTTGTGGAAAAACCTCTCTTTTAGTTTCTATTTGTAAATATTTAAAATCAATTAATGATGGGGAATTGAGTAAGCTAAAAACGGACTATATTAGATATTTATTACAAAGTAAAAAATCATTTGAAAATGCGACCACAGAGAAAGAAAAATATGAAAGAAAAAATGATTATAAAGTTTGGATAAATCAAATTTCTAAATATAGTGATGGATTAGAATTACATTTTAATAAGTATGAAGATTTAGATGAGGCTTATAAAGGTGGTAACTTTATTATTGCTTATTTTCCAGCAGATAGAAAAACAAATATTGTGCGTCCTAAAGGTGTAGAGAATATAAAATTAGAAGAATTTTATTCCTTGGATGCAGACCCTGGAACAATTTTATTAAAATATATGGTGCATTTAAAAACTCAACAATCGTATGCAAGAAATGAAGATGATATGGAGAATGTGGAAAGAATCCAAAAGTGGTTTACACGATTTGAAAATGCATTAAAAAAATTGTTTCATGATGAAACCATTAAGTTAGAGTATAATTATAGGGAGTATGAATTTAGAATTATAGAAGAAGGGAAAGAACCTTTTGGATTTGACCAATTATCGGATGGGTATTCTTCTGTCATTCATATAGTTTCTGATTTAATATTAAGAATGGATAAAAATTGGATATTGAAGGAATCATTGAGTGAGTATGATGTGGAGGGTATTGTTATGATTGACGAATTAGAAACACATCTGCATATTGAGTTACAAAAAAAGATACTTCCCTTTTTAACAGAATTTTTTCCACGATTACAATTTATTGTGACAACACATTCTCCCTATATTTTAAATTCGATTTCCAATGCTAAGGCATATGATTTGGAAAAACAAACGGAATTAGAAAATTTATCTATGTATTCTTCGGAAGATTTAGCAGAAGCATATTTTGATGTAGATGAGTATTCGGAGTATTTGAAAAATAAATTAAAAAAATATGAGGAATTAGTTTGGAAAACAGAGTTATCGGATGAGGAACGTGCGTTGAGAGCAGAATTACGATTTGAACTAAATGATGTATCCAGTGAAATGACAAAGGAAATTAAAGAGATATTTGATGACATTGAGATGAGAAGGAAATCACATGGTTAAATTTGAACGAAAAGATACAAAGAAAGCAAAGCTGGCAATGGATTCGCTTCAAGTAGCAAAAGAAAAGAAGTCTACTTATAATACGCCAGAGGTTACAGAGGCACTTTATGAAATGTTTCATGGAAAGTGTTATATTTGTGAGAGTAAAACAGTTACATCAAATCAGATAGAGCATTTGATTCCACATAAAGGGAATTTAGATTTGAAGTATGATTGGAATAATTTACTTTGGTCATGTGCTCATTGTAATAATACTAAATTGGGAAATTTTGACCCAATACTAGATTGTACAAAAGAGGAAGTGGATGAAGTTATTGCTTTTCGCAAAGAAGGATATTTTGGAACGAAAGAAACGTTCATTTTTGAAGCACTCGATAATCGTTTAGAAACACTTCATACGATAAAATTATTAGAGGCTGTATATAATGGTACAACTGCCCAAAAAAAGATAGAAGCAAAAATATTACGAAAATGCGTAAGAGATGAGATTTCTAAATTTAAAGGGATAATTCGTGATTATAATGATGCAGAAGGGGAAGACAAGAAGGATTTAGAGTTATATGTGAAGAAAGAATTAAAGAATACTTCTGCATTTACGGCATTCAAACGATGGCTTATCAAAGACCATAGTGATTATTACCCAGAATTTATGCAATATATTTCTGATGTAAGAGGGAGTCAAATAGACTAAAGAAAGGAGCTTCAAACAATGGCAAAGAAAATTGCTTTTATAGATGCGGAACTTAGTAGAGATAGTAAAACAATATGTGACCTTGGAGCAATGTTAGAAGACCAAACGATATTTCATTCTACTTCTGTATCGAAATTTTATTCTTTTATTGCAGGAGCAGAATTTCTTTGTGGCCACAATATCATTCATCATGATGTGAAATATATTCAAGAGGCAACGGGAAGGGAATTGAAAGCAAAGCTAATTGATACGCTCTATCTATCTCCGCTGTTGTTTCCAAAGCGTCCATATCATTCTTTGTTAAAAGATGATAAATTACAAACGGAAGAATTAAATAATCCTGTGAATGATTGTAAAAAGGCGGCACAGCTTTTTTATGATGAAGTGAATGCTTTTTTTGCTCTTTCTTGGAATATGAAACAAATTTTTTGTTATCTTCTTTCTTCACATAAAGAATTTTCAGCTTTTTTTGATTGTGTGAATTTTAAGCCATATCTTGGAAATGTTACAGGCTGGATTCGTAGCGAGTTTGAGGATAAGATATGTAGCAATGCTGATTTAAGTTCACTTATTTTAAATTTTCCGGTAGAACTTGCTTATGCTCTTTCTTTGATTCGAGTGAATGATTCTTATTCCATTACTCCTCCATGGCTTTTAAAAAATTTTCCTAAAATAGAATATGTAATGAAAGTGCTTCGGAATATTCCTTGTAAAAAGGGATGTTCTTATTGTCATAGTATGCTCAACATACATACGGAATTAAAGAAAATTTTTGGTTATGATACATTTCGTTTATATAATGGAGAGCCATTGCAAGAAAAAGCAGCTAGGGCGGCTGTAGAAGGAAAGTCTTTACTAGCAGTATTTCCAACAGGTGGTGGTAAATCCATTACGTTTCAACTTCCTGCCTTGATGGCTGGAAAGGCAATACATGGTTTAACGGTAGTAATTTCTCCATTACAATCGTTAATGAAAGACCAAGTGGATAATTTAGCTCGGATTGGTATTACAGAGGCTGTTACTATCAATGGCTTACTTGACCCGATAGAGCGAGCTAATGCCATTGAGCGTGTGAAAGATGGCTCTGCGACAATGCTTTATATTTCGCCAGAACAGCTTCGTTCTCGAACGATAGAGAATTTATTATGTTCTCGAACTATTGCACGTTTTGTTATAGATGAGGCACATTGTTTTTCTGCATGGGGACAAGATTTTCGTGTGGATTATTTATATATTGGAGATTTTATTTGTGAATTACAAAAGAAAAAATTAGATAACAAATCGATTCCTGTTTCTTGCTTTACAGCGACAGCAAAACAGAAAGTAATTAGTGATATCTGTGAGTATTTTAAGAAAAAATTAAATTTAACATTAGAACTTTATGCTTCTTCGGCTACTCGTGAAAATTTGCATTATACGGTACTTTATAAAGAAACAGAGGAAGAAAAATACAATGCACTCCGAAGCCTAATTGCAGAAAAAAATTGTCCTACGATTGTTTATGTTTCAAGAACGAAACGGACACAAGAACTTGCAGAAAAATTAACGAGTGATGGATTTTTAGCAAAGCCATTTCATGGAAAGATGGATGCGAATGATAAAATTATAAATCAGGAGGCTTTTATTCAAAATCAAGTCAAAGTGATTGTTGCAACGTCTGCTTTTGGTATGGGTGTAGATAAAAAGGATGTAAAATTAGTCATTCATTATGAAATTTCAGATTCCTTAGAAAACTATGTACAAGAAGCAGGACGAGCTGGACGAGACCCATCCATGCAAGCCGACTGTTATGTACTTTATAATGATAATGATTTGGATAAACATTTTATTTTGTTAAATCAAACAAAACTTAGTATTAGTGAAATTCAACAAGTTTGGAAAGCAGTCAAAGATTTAACGAGACTTCGCCCAAGCGTTTGCTGTTCGCCACTAGAAATTGCAAGACAAGCAGGATGGGACGATTCGGTCAGAGATATTGAAACTCGTGTGAAAACAGCCATTTCTGCATTAGAAAATGCAGGATATGTTAAACGAGGAAGAAATGTGCCTCATGTGTATGCAACAAGTATTTTAGCGAAAAATATGCAAGAAGCGTCATTTCGTATCGACCAATCAGCGTTGTTTTCGGAGGAGCAACGCATGAATGCAAAAAGAATTATAAAATCTTTAATTTCTAGAAGAAGTATTGCCAATGCTGGAAATGATGAGGCAGAATCACGCATTGATTACCTTGCAGACACACTTGGTATGACAAAAGAGGAAGTTATCCATTCCGTCAATTTAATGAGGCAGGAAGGGCTCTTAGAAGACGCACAGGATATGTCTGCGTATATTTTTGCTACAGATACAGAAAATAAATCGGTCACGATTTTAGAGCGATTTGCAAAATTAGAAAGATTTTTGTTAGAGCAACTCACCGAAGATGGATTTCGATTTCATTTAAAAGAAATCAATGAAGCAGCACAAGCAAACGGAGTTCCATATTCCAATGTAAAAAATCTTCGTATACTGCTTTATTATCTTACAATAAAAAATTATGTGAAAAAAACAGAAGATGGAGCAAATTGGCTACCTTCTATGGAACTTTCCAGATTGATAGAGAAACAACAGTGCAGAATGGAGCTTTGTCGATTTATTTTAACATCACTTTATTCTAAAGTAACTAAAATAGTAGATTCCGAACAAAAGCCCGTACAGTTTTCTTTAGTTGGTTTGTTGAAAGAATATAGAGAAACACCGAAAATAGAAGTATATACCACCAAACAACTTTCCTTAAAAGATATTGAAGATGCATTGTTATATTTATCTAAAATTGGAGCATTAAAATTAGAAGGTGGTTTTCTCGTTTTATATAATGGAATGGAAATTAAACGGTTGATAAAAGACAATCGAATTAAATATAAAATGGAAGATTATCGATTTTTAGATGAATTTTATAAGCAGAAAATTCGTCAAGTACATATTGTAGGGGAATATGCGAATTTAATGGTGCGTGATTATGATACAGCCTTACAATTTGTCCAAGATTACTTTCAAATGGACTTTAAAAAGTTTATTATGAAGTATTTTAAAGGCGATAGAGCAAAAGAAATTGACCAAAATATAACACCAGAGAAATATCATCAACTATTTGGAGAACTATCTGAAAAACAATTACAAATTATTAAAGATGCGGAGTCTAAATATATTGTAGTTGCAGCAGGTCCAGGAAGTGGAAAAACTCGTGTGCTGGTGCATAAGTTAGCATCGTTATTGTTGTTAGAAGATGTGAAGCATGAACAGCTTTTAATGTTGACATTTTCTAGAGCAGCAGCAACCGAATTTAAAAAACGGCTGATTTCGCTAATTGGCAATGCGGCTCATTATGTCGAAATTAAAACATTTCATTCCTATTGTTTTGATTTAATTGGAAAGATTGGAAAATTAGATGAAGCAGAAGATGTTGTAGAACAAGCAGTGCAAATGATTCAAAAAGGTGAGGTCGAGCAAGGGAAAATTACAAAAAGAGTTTTGGTGATTGATGAAGCACAAGATATGAGTGAAAATGATTTTAATTTGGTTCAAGCATTGATGAATGTCAATGAAGATATGCGTGTCATTGCAGTTGGAGATGATGACCAAAATATTTATGAATTTCGTGGTTCAGACTCTAAGTATTTACGTTCTTTGATAGAAACATATGGAGCGAAAAAATATGAAATGACAAACAATTATCGCAGTAAACAAGTGATTGTTGCTTTAGCCAATCGGTTTGCTTCTACGATTACCTCTCGTATGAAATCTTCTCCTATTAAAGCAGTTCAAGCAGAAAAAGGCGTGGTTACTATTACACATCACGCTAGTAATCAAATGATAGAAGCAGTCGTTCATGAAGTACAACAAACCTATCAGACAGGAACAGCTTGTGTGCTTTCTAATACAAATGAAGAAGCACTACAAATTCTTGGACTGTTACACAGAGAAGGAATTCCAGCCAAGTTAATTCAATCTTTAGGGAAAGAGTTTCCATTGTATGATATTGCAGAGCTTCGCTACTTTCTCAAGAGAATTAAGAATGCATTGAAAAGCCCTATTATTTCAACTGACATTTGGGATATGGCAAAACAGAGACTCTTTACTACCTATGCAGATAGCACTTGCTTAGAGATATGTAGAAATTTAATACAGGACTTTGAGAAACTATATCCAATGAAATACTATACAGATTTAGTGGAGTTTATCAAGGAGTCTAACTATGAAGACTTTTATAGAGCAGATACAAAAGAAACTATTTTTGTTTCTACCATTCACAAATCGAAAGGACGAGAATTTGACACTGTCTATCTGATGCTATCTGGTACGGTTGCTACAACAGATGTAGAAAGAAGAAAGCTTTATGTTGGAATGACTAGAGCAAAGAATGCATTATATATTCACTGTAATACACCATTATTTAGACAACTACTACTTCCTGATATTATATATAAAACAGACAGTACAATATATGAAGAACCAACAGAGATTGCTCTACAGTTGACACTGAAAGATGTTTATTTAGACTTTTTCAAAGATAAGGAACGATTAATCTCTAGTATTCATAGTGGAACACCATTGTATGTGGGGAACTCTTCTCTTTATGCAAACATACAAGGAGAAGATATTACAGTAGTTGTATTCTCAAAAGCATTTTATGATAGGGTAGTACAGTTGCGAAGAAAAGGATATATCCCTTGTTCTGCGTATGTACGCTTTATAGTAGCATGGAGAGGGAAAGGCGAAGAGAGAGAAACAGCGGTACTGTTACCTGATATTTGCTTTAGGAAATTATAAAGATAACAAAAAAGAGTTTCTATAAAATAGAAACTCTTTTTGAATGCATCTTCAGGGGCTCGAACCCTGGACACCCTGATTAAGAGTCAGGTGCTCTACCAACTGAGCTAAAGATGCGAATCTATGTTAACGCTCTCAAGTTACTCGTCAGCAATCTCTCAAGCACAAGCGATACTATAATCTATCTTAATAAAAATGTCAAGCACTTTTTTAAAAAATTTAAAAATTTTTTTAGGCTTGTGTCTCCTTAAAAAATCTCCATGACATTAAGGTCAGTTTATGCTATAATATGCGATATTATAGATACCCTGAATTTCTTCAAGGTATCTAGTGAAGTAGGAAGGGATTGAGATGGGAAAAATTTTTGTCATTATGGGAAAGGCTGCGTCTGGAAAAGATACGATTTTTAAGCGGTTAGTAGAGCAGACGGCATACCCATTAAAAACAGTAGTGATTTATACAACTAGACCGAGTCGTCCAGGAGAACAAAATGGTGTGGAATATTTTTTTGTTACAGAGGAGCGTTTACAACAGCTTCGTGTAGCAGGCACTGTAATTGAGGAACGGCGGTATAACACAGTTCATGGTCCATGGTATTATTTTACTGTAAACGATGGACAGATAGACCTTGAAAAAGAAAATTACATTATGATAAGCACATTAGCTGGTTATGAACAGATTCGTGCTTATTATAAAGAGGAAAATGTAATTCCAATTTATATAGAGGCAGATAATAAGGAGAGATTGATTCGTTATATTAATCGAGAGGCACAACAAAAGTCTCCAAATTATTGTGAGGTATGTCGTAGATTTTTAGCAGATGAGGAAGATTTTGCGGAAGAAAAATTAATAAAACTTGGTGTTGAAAATCGGTATTGGAATAGAAATTTGGATAGTTGTTGTAACGTAATACAAAAGGACATGGAAGCTCTTTTGGGTTAGTTACTGTTTGGACGGTAGGAATAAACAGTGACTTCTGTTAGAAAGGAGATAGAGCATGGACGGATTTGATATTAGTAAAATTATGCAAGCCCAGCAAGTAAATCAAGTAGAGTCTAGAGCACAAGTACAACAAGGGGATGGAAGTTTTCAATTTACATTGCTTAGTTGTATTGAGGAAACGGCATTAGCGGAGCGTTTGTCTGTATTATTGGATGATATTGAAAAAGAAGGAAAAAAGATTTCTAAGCATATGGATGTCCGAGATATGAAATATTATCGCTCCTTGATTCAGCAGTTTATGAATGAGGTAGTATCTCGTTCTCATAAATTTAGCCGTGAAAACTTTTTGGATAGACGAGGCAGACATCGTGTATATGGTATTATTAAATTAGTAGATGAAAATTTGGATTTGCTTGCCGCAGAATTGTTAAAAGCAGAAAAAGACCATTTATTGATTTTAAGTAAAATTGATGAAATTAGAGGGTTGTTGTTAGATATTTTAACATAATAACTTCAATAAGTCTTTTGAATTTTAAGGAAGCCAAGATTCGGTTTCTTTGAAATAATTATGGTATTTATTAGTGATACAATAATATTTATAATAGGAAAAGCAGTTCTTAAAAATAAATTTCTGACATGAGGGAAATAGAATGAAATTTCAGGATGTGATTGGACAAGATAAGATTACAAGACATTTACAAAATGCGATACGAATGAGGAAAGTTTCTCATGCCTATTTAATTCAAGGGGAAGCTGGTAGTGGCAAGAAGATGTTAGCTAGTATTTTTGCAAAAACATTACAGTGTGAAGAAAGAGGAATCGAACCTTGTGAAATGTGTCAATCTTGTAAACAGGCACAGTCGTTGAATCATCCTGATATTCATTGGGTGGTACATGAAAAGGCAACGATTGGTGTAGATGATATTCGTTTGCAATTGAATAATGATATTTTCATTAAGCCTTATAGTAGTCGTTATAAAATTTATATTATAGAAGAAGCCGAAAAAATGACAGAGCAGGCACAAAATGCTATGCTAAAAACAATAGAAGAACCACCAGAATATACAATAATTTTATTATTGACGGTGAATGCGAAATTATTGTTGCCTACGATTTTATCTCGTTGTATTTTATTAAATATACGTCCAGTGGCAAGAAATTTGATAGTGAAGCTTTTAAAAGAACGGCATGGAATTGCAGGTTATATGGCGGAGGTGGCAGCAGATTTTGCAGATGGTGTTCCTGGGAAGGCAGTTTCATATGCACAATCTGGAGAATTTGTAAGTCAAAAAGAAGATGTATTAAAAGTATTACGTTATTTAGATAAGATGCCAGCCCAAGAACTATATCAAAAAGTAAAAGAGTGGGCAGGAAAAAAACAGGAATTACCAGATATTTTTTCTTTAATAAATTTATGGTTTCGAGATATATTGGTAATAAAATCTACGAATGGAAAAGGAAGATTAGTGTTTCGAGAAGAAGAAGCAGAACTAATAAGGCAAAGTGAAATGATTTCATATCATTCTTTAGATAATTGTTTTGAAGCAATAGAAACGATAAAACAAAGAATGAATGCAAATGTGAATTTAGAAGTTTCTTTAGAATTATTATTATATACAATAAAAGAGTGTTTCAATGATAGTAGCTATTCGGTTAGATGAAAATAGCGAAGCGGATTGATTATGTAGCAATAAATAGAAAGGAATATTAGTATGATAAAGGTAATTGGGGTTCGTTTTCGTAAAGCAGGGAAAATATATTATTTTGACCCGTTAGATTTTGAGATTCAACAGGGTGATAATGTAATTGTAGAAACAGCAAGAGGCATTGAATATGGGGCAGTTGTATTAGCACCAAGAGATGTAGAAGAAGACACCATCGTTCAGCCATTAAAGTCAGTAATTCGTCCTGCATCCGCAGAGGATGATGAAATAGAACGTAATAATAAGGAACGGGAAAAAGAAGCATTTCAAATTTGTTTAGAGAAAATAGCAAAGCATAATTTAGAAATGAAGTTAATTGATTGTGAGTATACGTTTGATAATAATAAAGTATTATTTTATTTTACAGCAGACGGACGCATTGATTTCCGTGAATTAGTGAAGGATTTAGCGGCAGTCTTTAAAACTAGAATTGAACTGCGTCAAATTGGAGTGAGAGATGAAACAAAGATTCTTGGTGGTATTGGAGTATGTGGTCGTCCATTATGTTGTCATTCTTATTTGACAGATTTTGTGCCAGTATCGATTAAAATGGCAAAAGAACAGAATTTATCCTTAAATCCAACCAAAATTTCTGGTGTTTGTGGAAGATTGATGTGCTGTTTAAAAAATGAAGAAGAAGCGTATGAAGAATTAAATAGTAAATTGCCAAATGTTGGAGACACTGTTACAACAAAAGATGGTTTAAAGGGTGAAGTTCAAAGCACTAGCGTATTAAAGCAGTTAGTAAAAGTTATTGTAACATTAGAAAATGATGAAAAAGAAGTAAGAGAATATAAAGCAGGAGAGTTAAGCTTCCGACC
Source organism: uncultured Lachnospiraceae bacterium (assembly GCA_937891165.1). Classification (GTDB taxonomy): domain Bacteria; phylum Bacillota; class Clostridia; order Lachnospirales; family Lachnospiraceae; genus SIG299. The sequence goes on from CALAEX010000227.1 coordinate 51,956, forward strand.
AAGGCGTAAGAGGGAAAAGAGTTCTACAGATGATGCGGAATTAAAGGCATTGGAATTATTAGAGAGAAAAGAAAGTAAGTCGAATTTAGAAAATGCATAAAAGAAAGAGAATACAATGCAAGAAAAAGAATATACAAATAAGATAGAAGTTCCACTTTATGAAGGAGAACGAATTGACGATTTACAACGAAATCAGTATCGCATTATTCAAAATGAGGCAAAATTTTGTTTTGGTATGGATGCGGTTCTGCTTTCTGGTTATGCAAAAGTAAAAAAAGGAGAAACCGTACTAGACCTTGGCACAGGGACAGGCATTATTCCTCTACTCCTTTCTGCAAAAACAGAGGCTTCTCATTTTACCGCATTGGAAATTCAAGAAGAAAGTGCAGATATGGCAAGACGAAGTGTAATATTAAATGGACTTTCAGAGAAGATTACAGTAGTAACAGGAGATATTAAAGAAGCAACCCAAATTTTTGGAAAAGCTGTGTTTGATGTAGTCACTTCCAATCCTCCATATATGAACAATCAACATGGTTTAAAAAATCCTGATATGCCAAAAGCCATTGCAAGACATGAAGTGCTTTGCTCGCTCGAGGATGTTGTTCGAGAAGCTTCTGCTGTTTTAAAACCAAATGGTAGATTTTATATGGTACATCGCCCATTTCGGTTGGCTGAGATTTTTGAAAAATTAAAAAAATATAAATTAGAACCAAAAGCAATGCAACTTGTTTATCCTTATGTAGATAAAGAACCAAATATGGTGTTAATAGAATGTTTAAAAGGTGGAAAACCAATGATAAAAATTGCACCACCGTTGATAGTATATAAAGAACCAGGCGTATATACACAAGAAATTTATGATATTTATGGGTATTAAATTTTGGTGGGGAAAGGAAGAACTATGTCAGGTATATTGTATTTATGTGCAACACCGATTGGAAATTTAGAAGATATTACATTTCGAGTATTGCGTATATTAAAAGAGGTAGATATCATTGCAGCGGAAGATACTAGAAATAGTATCAAGCTGTTAAATCATTTTGAAATAAAAACTCCGATGACAAGTTATCATGAATATAATAAAATAGAAAAAGGAAAAGAGCTAGTAGAGCAATTAAAAAACGGAACAAATATTGCGTTGATTACGGATGCTGGTACTCCTGGGATTTCTGACCCGGGGGAAGAATTAGTTCGTATGGCAAAAGAGGCAGGGATTACCGTAACTTCTTTACCAGGGGCTTGTGCTTGCGTTACAGCACTTACCATTTCTGGTTTGCCAACAAGGCGTTTTGCTTTTGAAGCTTTTTTGCCATCGGATAAAAAAGAATGTAAAAAGATTTTAAAAGACCTTTCAGAAGAAACAAGAACAATCATTTTATACGAAGCACCGCATCGTTTGAAAAAAACGTTAGCACTGCTATTAGAGATTTTAGGAAATCGGTCGATATCTGTTTGTAGAGAATTGACGAAAAAGCACGAAACTGTAGTTTCTGGCTTGATTTCGGAAGTATTGGCACATTTTGAAGTAGAAGAACCAAGAGGGGAATGTGTTCTTGTGATAGAAGGAAAAAAATTCGAAGAAATTGAAAAAGAAGAACAAAAAAAGTGGCAAGAGCTATCTATTAAAGAACATGTAGAATATTATATTTCTCAAGGGATGGAGAAAAAAGAAGCAATGAAGGTAGTTGCAACAGACCGAGGAGTTTCGAAAAGAGATATTTATCAAGCATTATTAGAAGATGCATAATAAAGAAATACAAATGGGCTGTCGGGAAATAGATGAAAGCTTTGATTTATTTGAATATCTGCTAGGACACGCTCTCGCTCGGGACGAAACGGAGCAGTACTAGGCTCGAAACTACCTCGCCAAGGACTGCCGTTTCTTTACGGTCCTTATCAGATATCAAATAAATCAAGAACTTTGCCTATATTAATTTTATTTTCCGATAGCCCCTTTGTAGGTTTTTCTTCCTAAGTACTTAGACTAGTCAATAAGTCCAGCTAATTTTGCAAGTTCTTTAATGGATTCTTTAGAAACCATTTTTCCATGGAATTCAACAAGATCCTCTGTCACACCTGTGAAAGTGTCAGCTGGAGAATGCTTCTTTAAGATAATCATATCTTCGGAAACATAGATTTCTACAGGGTCTTTTTCACCGATATCAAGATTTCTACGCAATTCAATAGGAAGTGTAATTCTTCCAAGTTCATCTAATCGGCGTACAATACCAGTATTCTTAATTACATTAGCCATTTTAAAATCACTCCTTTGTATTTTTTATTTAAAATTGGAGACAAACAAATTTTTACAAACAAATACTTATTTCAACAGAAGTTTTAAGTCATTTTTTGTATTGTTTTGTCTTTCGTTGTTATTATAACTCAATAGTAAGAATTTGTAAAGGACTTTTTTGTAAAAAAAGAATAAAATTTTAGTATTGGAATATTTGTCATAATAAAATAGTTCATATTTTGAATAGTTACTCCATATAGATAAGAAAAAAGATATGGAGAGAAAAGATGTTAAATTATATTTGGACACTTATGATTTTAGTCGGAGTTGGAGTCGGTGTAGTCACAGGACGAATGGAGCAAATAGGAAATGGAGCATTAGAATCCGCAGGAAGTGCAGTAACATTGTGTATTACAATGATGGGAATTTTGTCGTTGTGGACAGGACTAATGCAAGTAGCAAGAGCAAGTGGATTATTAAAGAAAATGTCAGAAGGGCTTTCGCCCGTGATTCAATTTTTATTTCCGGCTCTTCCAAAAGACTCTAAGGCAGCAGAATATATTGCGACAAATATGGTAGCGAATGTATTAGGATTAGGATGGGCAGCCACTCCGGCAGGAATTCAAGCAATGGAAGAATTAGCAGCAATCGAAGCCGTTCGAGGAACAAAAGGTTATGGAA
>CALAEX010000228.1 GCA_937891165.1 uncultured Lachnospiraceae bacterium
GAGTTTGGATATTTTTCTGTCCATTTTTCTGTTACTTTGTCTAACGCTTCTAACGCTCGTTCTTCTGTAGCAGAGTGATAAATCGTTTTTAAATCCGTAGCAAACGCTTTTCTATCTTTTTCTGCCACATATTTTAAGGTATTCCGTACTTGATGTACGATACAGTGCTGATATTCGGTCTTTGGATAGGCTGCGGTAATGGCTTCTTTGATGCCACTTAATCCATCGGCACATAAAATCAAGATATCTTTCACTCCTCGATTTTTTAGTCCATTTAATACAGAAAGCCAGTACTTCGCACTTTCATTTTCACTGATTTCTATTGTAAGTACCTCTTTTTTTCCGTCTAAATTGATTCCAAGAATGACATACACTGCTAATTTTCGAATTACTCCATTATCTCTTACGGAATAATGAATCGCATCAATAAATAACACGGGATATACCTCAGATAATGGGCGATTTTGCCAATCTTCGATTTGTGGTAGTATTTTATCTGTTACATCAGAAATAAAGCTTTCGGAAGCTTCAAATCCATAAATATCTTCTAACGTATCTGAAATTTGACGAGTTGTCATGCCTTTTGCATACATGGAGATGATTCTTTGGTCAATGTCAGAGATATGTTTTTGACGCTTTTTTACCACTTGTGGTTCAAACGTGGAGTTACGGTCTTGTGGAACAGAAACTTCCATACTTCCATAACGACTATGTACCTGTTTTGTTTTGTATCCATTACGATAATCTTCTTGATTGGAACGTTCTGATTTTTTGTAGCCTAAATGCTGGTCTAATTCCGCTTCCATCAGTTCTTTGATGGTTCCACCAAGTAAATCTTTCAGAGCATCTTGGATATCTTCTGCGGTCTCAATGTCATACTCTTCTAAAAGTTGACGAATAATATTTCGTTTTCCTTCGGTCATTTGTACTTTGTGTACTGGTTTCTTTTCTCTTGCCATAAGTAAAGGCCTCCTTTGATAGTATTATTGTATCATAGAAGACCTTTACAGACTATTTGTTTTTTGTTTACAGAAATTTTTTCATACCCTCAACAAACTGTATGATGTACGTAGACTTTCTTATCTAAAACATCAACCATACAAAAAAAAGTTACATAACGTAAACGCCTGTTAGTCGCTTACAAATTATCAATTTTTAATTACCTTATCCTTATTTATATTTAAAATATCAGAACAACACATTTGAATACTATTTTCACGTATTTTATTAATCCAATTATATAAAAACTCCTTACTATATATGATATCTCCATTACTATCTCGTTTATTTTCAAAAGCATTTATCAGTAAAGAATATTCACTTACTAATGATGTTGCAAAAATACCTTGATCATCTGTATTAATTGAAACACAAATATTCGATCCACTTAAATTATTTTTTGTTCTTTTAAATATATTTATTAATGGATGACAATAATCTTCTTTAATACTCCCAACTAGAATATTTGATGATGGACATACTTCAATACAGATTCCTTTATTTCTTATTTTATCTTGTAACTTCTTTTGAACTACTTGAATAAGCATTAACATTTCATTAGTAATATAAATTTTAACCAAATCTTGTCCTCTATGCTTAATTTCTGAATTATAATAATGACAATATGCAATATAATATACAATTACACTTTCATCATTATAAATATTTTTTAACAATTTTTTCTTTATTACTTCTGGATTTTCTGCTCTCAATTTCCATGCCTCAAAATAATGATAAATATTTATATTCTCAAAATTTATTTTTTTACTATCTTTACTCTGAAACTCAAACATAGCATCATCTGTAATTACATTTTTATATAATTCATAAAAAAGATATTTAAATTTTCTTAAAATCTTTTTCCCCGCTTTACCTTTTCGAACCTTAAATGGTAAATTACAATATAACCAAGCCATATTATCCAAATAATCTTCTTTAAAAATAATAATTTGCTTATTTCGTTCATTATACCATTCATCTACTGATTCAAAAACAGGCACCGCATGACCTAATCTATCCCCCCATCCTAATTTAAAAAAACAAATACATTCATCAATAAAACGCAATCCACTTAATAAATCCGAATATATTTCTCCTACATGATACATTCTCTTTAATTTAGCATCTATTCTATTTTCTTTTCTAACCATTATACTTGAAAAAATTTCAGGTCTATAATTATTTTCCTTGGAACAAACATCTATACCTACTACTTGCTTTGCTATATCAGGATATTCTTCTAAAAAAATATTTAAATCTTTTATTTGCTTGTCCAATTCAACAATTTTTAACCAATTTCTATCCTTTATATCACCATATAAAGTTATTTTTCGAGAAAAACAAATTATATAATACACTTTTACATCTAAATAATTAACTTTATCATTTAACCACTTTATATACTTATATAATTCAAAAGAAGATGCTTGCATGTTTATTCTAATTTCTAATATTCTAATATGATTAGATTCAACTTGTTCCTTAATACTAGTTTTTATTATTTCGTCTAATTTATCATTGAATTTTAAACAAATACTTTTTCTATCATTAATAGTAAAAAAAGAATTCTCTCCTATATTATTTCCACATTGAACTATAAACCCTCTAAACCATTCCTTAATAATCAAATAATCACAAAAAATTTTTTTAATTGATATTTCCATTGCACAATCTCGAAAAAATTCTTGAATAATATAAAATAAAAGCTTTCTTTCTTCATAATATTTTTCAAAACCTTTCAAATTAATATCTTCAATTAAATTTTTATTTTGTTTAACTAGAAATTTAATTAAATATTGTCTGATTTCTGCTGCTTTTTTTAATATTTGAGTTTCATCCAAAATCAAGCTTTCTATTCTCTTTCTATATAATTCATTTTTCATTATTTCTGTCCAAACACATTGAAATACTGGAAGAGCTCCTCCCAAATGATAGTGATTATCTGCTATTCCTTCTTTTAAAATAGAATTTAATTCTTCATTATCATGGTCAATTACTAGTTTCCAATCAAATCTATTATCAAATTCAATAACACCACTATACTGATTTGCCAAAAAAACTGTAATAAGTAAATCACCTTCTAAGTTCATCGTATACTTACGCCACAATTGTAAATATTGATATTTGCAAAATACCGTTTCGTCCTTATATCGCAATAACTCGTTAGCTAATTGTGTCAATATCTTCAATAAGTAGTTAACATCTATATTAGCCCTATGTAACTCTATCTTGTTCTTAGATTTTAATAACATACAAGCTTCTTTTATTAAATTATTAATAATTTCTATATTCATCATTTACTAATCTCGAAAATTCCTTTAGTGGGTTTTGATGTCATATATTTACCAGTAATTTTACCCTTTACTACATCCACATCCAATTCATTATATCCAATATAAGACTTATCTTCTAATAATCCATTTTTATATACATATTTTAATATTATTGTTCCACAATTAACATCTATTGCAGCAACTGTGCATTCACAAAAACTCTCCGTGTTATGAGAATCCATTATTTCTGTTTTTATCCCTATATTATTCCAATCTTGTTTTATAGTTACTATGACAGGTCTTTTTTTATCTGGCATCTTATCATTAGCAGTATATCCACTCCATTTTCCATTCAAATCAGGAACATGATGAAATAACTGGCACAATGAAAATTTCCAAATACATTTAGAATATATCAAATTTAATCCATACCATACAATAAAAGGTGGTATTGCCACTGCTAATAACAATTCATACTCTATTGATAAATATATATTATCAAAAAATTCACTTAAAAATTTAAAATTATTAAAATACTTTATAATAACATTTTCTATTCCTATGGTTATACAAACAGAAAGTAAAACTAAAATCACTGTAGTTTTTTTTCTAACTTCATTATTTAACGAATAAGGTATCATTATCTTTCCCCCTACTTAGTCAATTCTTTTTTCTTTTAAAATCAAGAAATTTTTAGTAATCCTTCCTATAGTGTCAAACCAAAAATCATTGATTTTTCAGGCTTTTTTCTTTTTATATTTACCTCAAATCAAAAGCAAATAGTGTCGAATAGTCATGGTATCAAGTACTGAATAGTCGAAAATGGGTACACCAAATAAAGCGTCCTTCCTTTTTGCTTTATTAAGGCTATACTCCTCTGTTCCACTATGATGGTGAACCTTCCATGTCTACTGGTATCGTGTACCAACTTCCTTCGTCCCACCTATTCATACACTGAGTGCTGACTAAGCTTTCATTCAGGGTCATGCCCTACGGAGTAAACTAGTCAGCTACAGCTCTTGTTTGTATGTTTGATTCTTACCGACCTTCTTCTTTCTACAAGGAAACTGTTTTTCCGTGGACGCTCTTCCCTGCTTTCTCCGTTGGTCTTATGCTGATACAGTGCTTTTCGCACTCTATTCTTATTTACGGGTTTCTGTTCCAGAACCCTGCCCAATTTTAGAAATTTCTAGAACTCGGCAGAGTTCTGGATTTTTGATACAGCCTCTTTTTCTTATATCGCTTCTACAATTTCCTGCTTCGGTCTTAGGATATCTCCCAACAGTTTCTTCGGATCATATTTTGTCCCTTTGGTCAATATCGTATAAATGACTCTCAATATTTTACAGGCTATTACAATCAGTGACTGCATCTTTTTTAATGGATTCTGACTTCTTGTTGTATAATACCTATGCAATTCTTGGAATTCCTCTGCATGGGCTACGGCTGATTTTGCTGCTTGAAACAGCCAGTATCAGAGTTTTTTTCGTCCTCTGTGGCTGATTTTTGTTTCTCCTTTCTGTTTTCCAGAACTACATGCCACTAGTCCTAATCCCCTCAGTTTCTGGATTTCCTTCACATCATCAAATCTGGATATATCACCCATTTCTGCAAGAATACCTGACAATGTATTCTCTCCAATCCCTGCTATTGCAGGAATATTTTTCGCATGTGGTATTTCCATACATTTCTCATTCAATTCTTCTTCTATTTTCAAAAGTTGTTCGTTTAATTCAATGATCTGATTCACAAACCACTTCACTGCCTGTTTTCCCACCTCACATCCTTCTTTGAGTCTAACACTTGTCTGTGCCTTTTCAAAAATTGTTTTTGCATTTCCATAACCACGTCCACGCAACTTTGCATCATGCCAAATTTGTTTGATTCCTTCGATTCCCAGTTTGATTAAATCAGTAGGAAATGGAGCTTTTCTAAGTACTTCCATACAAAAAGAACCATCCACTTTTCCAAATGCGTCCTTATATTCTGGAAAATAGATTTTCATCTCTCTGTGTAGTCGATTCAGATTTCTGATTCTATCTTCATTGAGCTGTTCTCGAAACATGGAAAGACGGCGAATCTCTGCATACAGTTTTTCAGGTAGATACGGCATTCCAAAGTTTCCATCTTTCACAAGATTTGCTATTAGTTTCGGATCTTTCGTATCATCTTTTCGCTGACTATTGTCCTCCACTTCCTTCGTCTGTTTTACTGCATAAGGATTTACCTGAACTACACTAATTCCATTGGTTACCATCCAAGCTGCCAGACAAAACCAGTAGTGCCCTGTCGGCTCTAGTCCTAGTACAATCTGATTCTTACTATGTTGTGCTGCTATTGTGACAGCCCCTTCTTTTGCACTCTCAAATCCTTCCAGACTGTTGCTGAAGGAGAATGCCGACTTACTGAGTTCTCGACCTCTGGTATCAATTGCCCTTGCATAGTGTATTTCACTACCTATATCGCATCCTAAAATAAGCATATCATCACAGATAAAGGTAAGTTTTTCATTTTTAGAAAATTTCCCTTTCGTTTCCAACTCATGCCAAATAGAAGCTTTCAAATTTTTCTGAATGGACTCCACCTTTGCCATCCATTCCTGCTGCTCAAAAATAGTCACAGTTCCTACTTGATTTTTTTTCTTTCTTCCTTTAATATTCATTCTAGATACCTCTTGTATTCTTTAGATTTTACCAACTTTGGCGGGTCAGTAATAATCTAACTTTACATGAGGTATTTTTTATTGTCAACTTCCTGACCTATTTATATTATACAGGAAGCTTTCATATTTTATAGTATACCATATAATAGAAATTTTAACAATATTTTTTACAAAACAATCCAATATATTCTTTTTTCTATATCTTTTCAACATTCCATACCTAGTAAAATATCAATCTTAATATAAAATACAAGTAATCAAAGATATTTACTTATAAAATATCTGTATAAGAAAAAAAGAAACTGTTACATGACGACTATGGAATTGGAAGGAGGATTGAATCAAATGTATAATTTATCAGATTTAATTGAAGAACATGGCATTGAGAAAGGAAAAATCGAAGGATTAAAAGCACTAATTGCTACACTAAAACCATCTATTTCAAACGAAAAACAGCTTTATCAAACAGTAATTCAACAAGAAGTATATAAAAATATTCCTAAAGAAGCTATCATAGAATATTTTCATGCATAAATAATAAATGTAACATTTGTTACTCAGCAAAATTCCATTTAACACTTGTATATCTTACACATTTTTATATATCAAAAATAATTGGAATATGTATTTGTAAACACTTACTTGAAAGAGTTAGAGAAATCTACCTCCTTTTTTATTCAAGAAAATCTTCATAACAATTTTCTGTCATTATATTTAAAAACAAATGACAAAAAACACATTTTTTAAAGAAATAACATAAACAAAAATTCTTTATTCTCGAAATAAATTAGACTAAATAAAATTTATAACATCTTTCTTTATATTAAAGTAAATATTCTACAATTTATAACAGTAATTAAAATACAAAATTATAGTAAACTTAAAAATATTATAGAAGAGTTTGTAAATGAATATCATGATACCGAAGAATTTATAGATATAATACAAAATTTGACTAATGGAAATGAAGAAGGACATATTATTTTACATTTCGAAGGAGATGTTAGAACAAAATATCGCGTCGCAGTTCCTTATCTAGGAAAAATGTATGTTTTATTTTGGTTTCAACTTTGTATGAATGGTAGTTTATATTTTGGTGTCCGTTACAAAAATAGTGAACATCGAATACCTGGCAAAGTTATACCCGTCGATGGAAAAATTTCAATTAATATGAATACTGAAACCCTGCTACAAAAACTAGATGCTTCTAGAATAAAAGACCGCTTCTCTTTTCATGGTAGTGGTGAAATACATGATGGGCAAATTGGACATACAACATATAGGGAACCCCTAATTTCTACAAAAGAACAAAGTGAATTATTTTGGATTTATTTTAAAGAACTGAATTATTTTGAAGAAATACAACAACTAAGAAAAGAAGATATTTCTCTCATGATGAGTATTAAAGAAAAACACATGTTAATATTGCATACATTAATTACTCCAAGAAATAATGTTCAATTACAACCAATTAATAATGGAAAAAATAATATGTTTGTATTAATTGATTTTCACGGAATTAAGGAAATTGGAGATATTACTTTACAGCTTGTATTTGCTCCAAGGATTAATCCAGAAGCCCCTCAGAGTTCTATCGTTATTTGGTCAACAAAAGATAGTAAAAATATATAAACTAAAAAAATCTGACATACTCAAAATCAATATTATAATATCGATAAAGGCAGGACCAAAAAAATTGTCCTTGCCCTTACCAATTTAATAACATATCCTATATCCATTTTTTGAATTTACACAAATTTTGAAAATGCGATGTTTTGACCCCAATATCATAACGTTGGTATTATTACATTGTTTTTTCTATAATCACTATTTATATATACTAATGGCTGTTACAATATCATCAAATGTCATTTTTTTTGCTTTCGCTAATTCATAAATTAATTGTTTTTCTCTCTCCTGTACTTGAAAAGGATTATCCCACTCAAACATTTTCATCGTATACTCTGCTTTTTTTTGTTCATCAACATTTAACGAATCTTGAATTCTAATCACTGACCCCTCATATTTAAAAAAATTATCAACATTATCATAATATGGATGAACAATATAAAACTTACATTTCTCATAACATGAATTCTTTAGTTCAATTGTATCTTTCTGTCCTTTTTTTGATGAACCATTACAATAAGAACAAGCCATTGCTAAATTGGTTTTTGTATATTCAAATTCTGGATACCGACCTTTAGGAGCTATATGTTCAATTTCCGGTCTAGAAGTTCCTCCAAGAGATAATCCACAATATACACATTTGCCATTTTGATGAAACAATAATTGTTTTTTTATACTTTGTTTTATTCTTACATTTATTTCATCATTTTTATCCCAATTACTCTTACCTAATATGCCTAAGTTTTTTATATACTTAATCTGATTTTTTGAGTATTTAACTCTAATGTTTAATTTCAACATCTCTTATGTAATCCCCCGCACGTTCAATTACTTTTTTCAATGGATCATTGTCATCTAAAATATACCCTCTCATCTTTTCATATAGATACTTTATTCGTTCAAGTTTTTCTTTTTTATTATAAGAAATCATATACAATAATTCCCTTACTTCCGTATCAAAATAGTAATTTCGACATGTTCTCACTTCAAATACATTATATAAAATATTTTCCGACGACCATGCATATGTACTATAATCGATTAATTCATAGTTTTTCTTCCCTATTCCATCAACTTTTGCAATAATAAGTGATGAGCTCTCTGGTTTAAGATCCGACACCATGTAATGCGAATGTGAAGCTATTACAAAATGACATGATTTATAATCTTTAAAGACATCTTTTAAAAAACTAATGTACTTAATCTGCCAATTAGGATGCAAACTAATCTCTGGTTCATCAATCAAGACTAATGTATTTTCTTTTATTGCATTATATATATTTGTAAAAGAATAAAGAATATGCTTTTCACCAGAACTAGACTCCTCAAATGAATATCTTACTCCATTTTTAAATAGATAAAGAGTCTGATTACTCGCAATCTTCAATAAAGAAAGAATTTTCAACCGCAAGTAATCGTTCTTCACTTTATGTATTTCATTCCGAGAAGTATTTATATCTATATCAAATCCTAATAGTACTTTATTATTAACCTTCACATATTTTTCACTATCTCTTATATTGATAAGCATCTCACAAAGCATTTGATATGTTTCAGAATCTATTTTCTTTATCGCATCACTTCTATAATCATCTTGTAATATAATCTTATCCCCTTTCTCTTTTAAATCAGTTAATAAATCCGTTGAAAAGAAAATAGTCGAAGGTATCTCATAAGATATTCTTAATTTCGAATCTACCTGCAAAAATCTTGATAACTGTTCAAAAAATTTCCATATTCTATCCTTTTCCGCTAAATTTAATAAAGAATCCACAAGTTTTGCACTCATACTACTTGTCCAAGCTGCATTTGATGTCATTCTCACCCCTAAATATTCATATAAAGAATCTTCCTCATTCACTTGTTTAAACGGAAATTTATCATTTAACATAAAAGAAACAGCCAAAACCTTATTTAATATTCTCTCCCCTATTTCTATTAAAATACCATTTCTATGAATCATAACCTGTTTATTAATAATATGTATCTCAATCAAATCTCCATTAAAAAAATAATTCAATTCATAATAAGAATACTTTAGTTGCGATAACACGTTTGAGCTTTGCAATGCATAAAAAATATCTGCAAGAGTCTTCAACACAAAACTCTTTCCAGAGCCATTAGCACCAATTATTAATGATACCACTGGCTCATCTACCACATCACTCATTTTATCTACAAAAAAACAAAGATTACAATATTCTTCCTCTCCTTCTTTCACAATTAAAGATTTCAATCTAAACATACCTGTACTATACGAAAAATAATCTTGAACCCTCGTTTTACCTTTTTCACCAAATAATTTCAATTTTTCTTTTCGAATATTATCTTCGTTTGAAACATACTCAATCTTTAAAAAATTATTATCATATACATTTACAACAACATAATCTCCTGCTTTTGCTTGATGAAACATATACCAATCATAAACAATTCTCAAAGAACCATTCCCTTGAAATTGTTTAGCATATTCCCTTTTTGTTTGCGAGCCAGCTGCCTTTAATTCACACTTTTGACCATTATCCCATTCACATTGATATACTACACCTTTTAATATTTTATACATATATGCATAACTTGCTGGAATAGCTATATATGATTCTTCTTTTCTTTTGGTTCTTGTACTAGTGTTTCGTAATTCTCCCCATTTGATATGAACCTCTTTTATCTGTATATAGTAACTACCTATTAGCACCATTTATATCCTTAATATCCTCCAATCAAAAATCTAATAAATATGTCCCATCTTTATACTTTCTAAATGTAACATATGTTTTTCCATACAACTCCAACATCTGTTTAGTTACATATCCTCCAGAAGGTGCACCTATTCTCTTTCTGATCCATTCTCCTAAAATAGCATTACTCTCAACACTATGAAGAGCCTTATTACCTTGTTGAGCCATTCTCATATGAAACGAACCAAAATCCTTTGTTATCACTTTAAACATTGGGCAATTCTCATCCTCCTCTGTTTCTCGATCTGGGAAAAAACCTGCAACCCTATCTTTATTATTATATGGAATATAAGCTTGATTTTGATTTCTTTTAGTTCCATTTCTTCGTATGCCCCAGTTTATACCAGAACCATACCCTGTATCCTTTCCATCCGCTCTTAATAAAGATACTGTAAGCGTCGCTATTGGTTCATTTTTATCATAAATCATATAGTCTCGTTCAGAGTTATCTGGTTCTTCGTAATCTTCCCGTCCATGATTTACTACATTACGAATCTTTTCTGACACATTAGGATCAAAACAATCTATTGTATCCGGTAATAGCTCTTTATAGTATTGATAAGCTTTTAACGAATTACACATACAAACAGTTTCTCTACGTTTATAAAATGCATTCATCGTATAATTCAACGAACCACAATATGCTTTCAATGGCAATTCCTTAACATGTTCATCTGGAGAACTCCATATATAAATTTTCGAATGAACCTCTGGTCCAGTACAAATATAACGGCATGAGACTTTAGGCATTCCCTTTGTTCCATTAATATATCCAATTAATCGGCAAATATCTTCATGTTTCTTTTGAGACAAACTAGATTTTGTCATTCCTAAAATAATTTCTACAGTAATTCCTTTAGTAAATCTATTCCCTTTCATTCCCTCTTGTAATGCTATTAAATGAGTAGAGATTCGCTCACAGTCTATAAACGCTGTAATAATTTTCAACGAATTACATGGATTACTATTCTCTATTCTTGAGGGAGCATATAATACTGGTTCATCAAAATCTTCCGTAAGAAACGTTGATTCTTTTGTAATATCATCAATCATTTGTATCATATTCTCTCCTCCAAATTAGGCTTTATCCAAGGATATTCAATACCAGCAAAAGAATTTAACACAGCTGTAATAACAATTTCCGAAAGCTTACATGGAACAGCCATTCCTATCTGTTTACGGACACTACTATATTTACCAAAAAATTCATAATCATCTGGAAATGTTTGTATTCTAGCTCTTTCTCTATTGGTTAATTCTCTATCTGTCCAATGATACATATATGTTCCACCACCACCAGCTGCTGTTACTGTATAAGCTGGTTTACTTGGATCAAGTTTTCTGTATATTTGACTTATCTTTGTTTTGGTCTTAATCCTCAACTCTTCAGGAAATTCTTCCCCTAATCTATCCTCTGCTTGCCATACATTTTCACCAGGTTTAATCAATGCTAACCTCTTAATCACTTTATCTGACAAATTACGTTCCTCATGATTTGTAGCAGTCTTTGGTATATTAGCCAATGCTGTTCTAGAAGATATATCACATTCTTTATATATCACTGGGTCCGGAACTCGATATTTTACTGGTATATCTTCTCTTATTCCAACAATAATAACTCTATGCCTATTTTGTGGCACTCCATACTGCTCTGCCTTATATAAATTGACATTTAGCTTATATCCAGCAACTCTCATATCATCTAAAATAATCTGAAAATCTCCAGAACCCGCCGAACGAATTCCAGAAACATTTTCTGCTAAAAACCACTTTGGTTTATATTGTTTTAAAACTTCAATACCATACCAATAAAGTTGCCCAAATTTTTCATTAGATAAACCTTTGTGTTCACCCACATTTGAGAAACTATTACATGGAAATCCATAACAAAAAGCATCAATTTCTCCAAGTGATTTTATATTTAATTCTCTTACATCAACACAATGAACTGATTTTGGATTTTCTGGACATATATTCTTTCTATATGTCTCACATGTGTCTGAATCATAATCATTTGCCCAAACATGCTCAACAGCAAATCTTCCATCATCACTTTTTGCCTTTAATGCTCCATATGCAATTCCACCTGGTCCACAAAATAATTCTCCTAATCTAAATATATGTTTATCCATCACCGTTCTCCCTGATTGTAATTTAACCATTCATTTTCTATCTCATCATAAGAAACACTATTTTCTTCACAAAATTGCTTAATAGCTTTCATAGCCTTTATATTAGGTTTTACCTTATCTAATTCCCATCGATTCACTGTAGATAATGCTACTTCCAACTTCTTGGCAAAATCTTCTTGTGTATAGAATGATTTTTGTCTCGTAATACGAATTTTATCTCCCAAACTCATTAGGCAATCTCCTTGCATTTTTTTCTCATTATTTTAGCATAGATTAGGCGTTTTATCAAGCAAAATGACACTTTTGTCACAAACTTCCTAACAAAAAAGTTCTATAAAGTCCTTATTTTTTATAGTACATTAAATTAATATCTATGCCTTTTATGTCAGAAATAATTGTTACATTCACATCCCATTTTGCTTTTTGAAGGATTTCAAAAAGTTTTTTCTCATTAACATCTAATACTATAACTTCTTCATTGATAACAATCTTCATCTTTGTATCTCTTGGGAATATTGTACTGACACCACAATGCTTTAATATTTTCATGTATGTTTCTATTGTAATTTCTCCACAATTTACTCTATCCACTAATCCAGGAACAAACCATGTTTCTTTTGTTTTCTCATTCTTCTTTCCTTTTTCTTTTGTTCCTGATATTAAAGTATCTGCAAAAATACCATGAAATTGTTTTCTGTTACAGAAAAATAATAGTAAAAAATATAGTATACAAATAAGACATACTAAAATAATAATCCATAAGAAATTTATCCATCTTACATTGTCTTGTTGTGTTATCCATTTTTCTGTTTCTATTATCGTTGGAATTTCCGTTGGAGTTATCTCCTTGTTTGGTTTTGGAGTTACGGTTATTTCTACTTTTTCTGTTGGAGTTGGAACTTCTGTCACCTCAGCACATTCACTTGGTTGTGGTGGTTCCGTTGGAGTAATTTCATCTATTATTGTTGATGTCACTGTCGGAATAATTGATTCGCTTGGATATGGTGTAACAGTTATTTTATTATCTCCTGTTGATATTGGAATTGTAGTTGGAGTTATTATTTCACTTACTATTGGAGTTACACTTACTTTGATTGATTCGCTTGGAGTCGGAGTGACTGTTATTTTTACTACTTCACTTGGAGTTGGTTTAATCGTTACCCTTACTGCTACACTTGGGATTGGAGTAATAGTCACTTTTATTGCTTCGGTTGGTCTTATAGTAACACTTGGACTTATGATTGGCGTTATTGTCGCTGTTGGCTTTATTACACCACTTGGTACTGGACTAATCGTTGGTGCTACTCCTTGTGTTATGTTTGGTACTTCTGTCACCTTTGGCATTATAGTTGGACTTGGCATAATCGTAACACTAGGTTCCAAAATTGGTGTTGGTATTGTCGTAACCGTTGGCTTTTCTGCTATTGTCGGTGTTACTGTTAGCCTTGGTGTACTTGTAACCTCCGGTTGTTCTGTTACTATCGGTCTTACCGTTGGTTTTGGTGTACTTGTAACCTTTGGTTGTTCTGTTATTGTTGGTGTTACTGTTGGTTTTGGCATACTTGTAATCGTTGCCTCTAGTGCTTTTGTTGGTGTGACAGAATTGGTTGGCTTTGGTGTTAATGTAGCTGTTGGTTCTGGAATTTTCGTTGGTATCAACATCGTACTTGGATTATCCCAAACTATATTTGTTTCTCCACATTTCTTACAAGTATACGTTGTATATCCATTACTTTCTAACGTAGGTGCTGTGTAAATTCCTTCATTCCAATCATGTCCTAATGCACTACTTCTATTATCTTCTACATAATC
>CALAEX010000229.1 GCA_937891165.1 uncultured Lachnospiraceae bacterium
TAACGGAATAATTAGCTATATTATTTAACAGTTATTTAATGGTCGATGTACTAGTATGTTGGAAACATTGGATGCTCTTGGAATCTACTTACAGTTAATGATTCCTTCTATTGCTATGTATACAGTATCATTAATAACGAATGTTGTATGTTGGTCTAGAGCATTTGAAATTTTAATTCTTTCTACATTTGCTCCATTAGCATTTGCAGATGCAACTGATATTGACCATCAGTTTGGTCGGGGTGGTGGTGCAAGATTCATTAAAAATGTCATGGCACTTTCTATATCTGGTGCGATTATCATTTTCGTTATGGCTCTGAGTAGCAATATTTCGATAAATATTCTTGCTGATGCCATGGGAGTTGTGGAAGGAGCTAGTTATTCCATAACAAATTTTTTGGCTCGTACTGGTGATTTGCTTATCGTTGGTTTTGCTCAAGCGGGATTAGTTCTAAAAGCTCAATCTATGGGAAAAACAATTTGTGGTGTAGGCTGATAAAAGAAAGGAAAAGTAAAAAAATGATAGGTAATATAAAATGCCCTGTTTGTGGGGGAAATATTGTTGAGCATAGAAAGTCCTTTTCTTGTGAAAATTGGAAAGATGAGGACGGTAAGTGTAGTTTTGCGATATGGAAACAAAGTTTTGGTGCGATGTTTAATGTAGAGGATGTAGTTCATTTATTACAAGGGGAAAGTATAGAAAAAACTAACATTTCAAGAGCTGGTAATTCCTATCAGGCATTATGGAAGCTGAATGAAGAGTATAAAGCTTGGTTTAAGTACATTTCTCCTGATAACGTTGCAACTGTGAGGAACTAATTCATGTCTTTTATGTTTTAGAAAAGAGGTGGAAAAGATTGTGTTAATTCTTCCTATAGAGAAAGAAATTGAAACAGAACATAGAGTACTTGGTAAATTTACAGCAAGAGAAGTTATGTGTGGTGGTGGAATTATTGCAAGTGTAGTTATTTTTTATCTTATACTGAAAGATTTGTTTTGGGTCATTATATGTACCTTACCTTTTTTAATTATTTTCGGATTAATTGGTTGGTACAAGAAAAATGATTTGTATATGGAAGATTTTGCATGGAAAAGGTTACAAGTAAAATATTATAAAAATGATGTTCGTAAATATAAAACGAAAAATTTTTACTTTGGTTTATTCAATAGGGCATATGCAAAAGTTCAAGATGTAGAGTTGCAGAAAATAAAATCTGAAAAACAAAGAAGTAAGAATGGAGATAAATAAGTATGGCAGTAAAGAAAATTACAAAAGCTAACATATTTGATCATATGAAAAAAGGTATAAATTTTCATGGTTATAAACCGCCAGTTGAGTTATGTAAACTTACAGTACAAGATAGCATACCTATTTATGCAGTTCATGAAGCTTTCAATCTGATTGAAACATATCCAGGATTATATACAAGGTCTTATAAAATGGATGAAACGAATTATCAAACGGAAACAGAAGCAGCACAGCAACAAATGTTTATTACGTTGCGTTCTATGTTCAATGCTATTGATGCAAATTGTGAATGTGCGATTACGATTTTCAATTGAGATATTGATATTGAGGATTTTAAAGATATTGCATTGAAAAAAGAAACAGGTGACGAGCTTGACTATCTTCGTCGAGAACTAAATGCAATTACACTTAGCAGAATTCAAGGTGGACGAAATGGTCTGGAAAAACTTAAGTTTATTACGCTTGGCATACATACAAATTCTTTGAAAAAGGCAGTAGAAATATTTAATAATCGTTTAGATAAGGAAATGTTTGGAGCTTTTCGAAAAGTAGGTTCTGCTGCAACGCCTATATCGATGGAAAAACGTCTAGAAGTACTGCATGACCTCAATAATATGGATAATCAGGGTGAATTTATTACACATACAAGAATTACGGATGAATTTGGTCAGTCTAAAGAAATTGCTTCTTTTGACCTTGCAAATATTAGAAGTATGGGACTTTCTGTAAAAGATGTTATTGCCCCAAGTTCCATTAGAGTGTTTCCAAGATATATGATGTATGGAGATAAATATGTCTGTGCTATGAGAATTGATAATTATCCAAGTAGCTTATCTGATGAATTTTTTGTGAAACTTACAGATGTTCCATTTAATATTATATCTACCATGAATATTCAGCCTATTCCAGTAAAGGAAGCGAATAAAATCGTTGGTAAAAATATTAGATTGGCTCGTAATGAAAAAATTGAAGAACGTAGGGTTTTGATTGCTCAAAATTTGCCAGAAGATATGGTTTCTCTTGACACGGAGGAAAAGGTGCAAAAGGCACAAGCTTTACGAGAAGAAATGATTGAAAATGATGAAAAACTTTTCAAAACTTGTCATACAGTTGTATTTTGGGCTGATTCTAAAGAGAAGCTTAGAGAATATCAAGAACAGATTACAGCGATTTGTCAGGCAAATGTAGTTGGAATCCATGTGATGGAAGAAATGCAGGAAGAAGGATTTTATGTTACAATGCCACTTTTATACAATGTAATTCCAAGAAAGCTAAAAAGAACTCTAAAATCTTCTTCGCTGACTTGTGCAACAATGCCGTTTTCTGCGATGGAATTATCGGATAAAGGTGGTATAAATTATTCTTGCAACTTGGCAAGTAAGAATTTAATTCTTTATGACAGGTTGCAGACACAGAATTATAACGGATTTATTCTTGGCACACCGGGCAGTGGAAAGTCTTTTACGGCAAAAGTGGAGATGTTGAATGTAATTCTTGGTAGTAATGCAAAATGCTTCGTACTAGATCCAGAGTCCGAATATAGTGCTCTTGCGAAACTTATTGGTGGAGAAACTATTAAATTTGTTCCTGGAGGTCAATGGCATCTTAATCCATTAGAAATTAATGATGGTTATGAGTTTGGTGATGATGAAGCAAATCATGTGCTTTCTAAGGTGGAGTTTATTTTAAGATTGATTGAAGTAATGATAAAATCTCCTTTTGGCTTAAATTCTGTACAAGAAACAATTATTGATGAATGTGTTCATGCGTTGTATGCACCATTTTTGAAAAATGGAAAGTTACAACACATACCATCAGAAAATATGCCAACACTTACTGATTTACAAGTGAAACTTGCTGAAAGAGCAAAACAAAATTCGGAAGCACATGACCTCGCAATGGCATTGAAACTTTACACGGGAAATGGTTCTTTGAATGTATTTGGGTTTCGTAGTAATGTGGATACAAAGAATCGTTTTATTGTTTATGATATCAAGGATGTAGGAGATAAATTAAAGCCGATTGCAATGTTGATTATTTTGGATTCTATTCAAAATGCGTTGTTTGAGAATAGAAAACGTGGGCGTAATACATGGTTTTGGGTTGATGAATGTCATCTGCTTTTTGCTGATGAAATGACGGCTCAGACACTTAGTACTATTTGGAAACGTGCAAGAAAGTATGGTGGGGTACCTACTGGTATTAGTCAGAACGTTGAGGATCTTTTGAAATCAGTTACATGTAGAACATTACTTTCTAATTGTAATTTTATACAAATTTTAAATCAAAGTGCTTCTGACCGTGAGAACCTTAAAAAGCTTTTAAATTTGTCAGATTCACAGACAGAAGTAATTACTGCTGCCCCAAAAGGACAAGGACTTATTTATACTGGTAGTAATTGTGTAGGATTTGCTTCTTCTTTTCCTAAAAATAATAGTATTTATAGATGTTTGACTTCGAATATGAAAGAAATCAAGGAATATGAGGAGGCTGAAAGAAGAGCAACTGCGAAAAGGACAGAAGGATTATAAATGTATAAGCTAAAAATCTCTTTCCATTAAAAAATATATATTAAAAAAATTTGTGAGAATTTCAAATATCCTGTTTTTATAAATAATAGAAGCATATAAGTAGCCCATTTAAGAAAGGATGAAAATAAAAAAATGAGATTAAAGAACAAAATTAAGAAGGTGGGTATTATTAGCTTAATAGCTATAATAATAGTCATGATTATATATTTTGGGAAAGGTGGTGAAAAGGAAAATACAAAACAGAAACAGGATGTTAGTGTTGAGGAAGTTGTTAAATCAAAGGAAAACGGAAATGGACAGTTGTTCCTTATTGATGAAAATGCTGTAGATAAGAGTGAAGTGATACAGGCACAGAAAAATCCACTTTCTGAAAGAAATGTGTTTTTTGCTGGATATTCAGATGCAACTCTTTCAAAGATGAGCACAGTGGCATTAGAGAATCTACCAGAAAATGAAGATTTTTTGATGAAGTATATCATTACTGATATAGGTACTGGTGATGTAGTATATGAAACAAATTTGATTCCATCTGGGCAATGTGTAGTATGGGTTCCGGGTGAAACAATGGAAGTTGGTACATATCATCTACAGTTTCTTGCCATTCCATATTATTATGATGGAAACGGTAATTTTCAGCAGCTAACATCTGGTAGCAATGCTCTACAATATACAATCATAGAGTAAATGGTATGTAGTAGTAGAATAACAACTATGATAAGAAAGAGGTAGAAAGAAATGAAAAGAATTTTTAAATCAATGATGTGTTTCGTACTTAGTATTTTGATGCTTACTGATTCTAGTGTAATAGCATTTGCATCAAATCAGGAAATTCAAGGTTCTACAGATAGTTCTCAGGCAGTTGAAGTAACTGCAAATATCAAATCTATGTATAGTGTTTCTTTACCAGCTAGCATTGATTTAGCATATGAGGTACTTGCTGATATTTATGTAGGAGAAGCAGATGAAATCACTACAGAAGCAGAAGGTTATTTTGGTAAAATTATTTTTGGTTGTGCTGGTAAAATTTCTAGTAATGAGTATGTATTTATTACGCCATCTTTTCCATGTACTATGACTAGTACTTCCTCTGATGCAACCGTTGCTTTACAGAAGATTTTACCAAGTACTAAGGTAGAACCAAAAACACAATGGAACAGTACGGAAATTGGTACTTGCAGTTTTGATGGTGTAACATTGACAAATTGTCAATATGCCTATAATGATGGATTACAGATTGGATTTTTACTTAGTCAGCTTACAGCATATGAATCTTATAAAGGAAATCTAACATTTAATTTCGGTGTTCGTTCTAACTAATAAACAATGGCGACTGCCTATACTTTTAGGAAGGAGACACCCATGAAAAAGAAATTACTAATACTTGCTTTCTTATTTAGTATGTTAGCTCCAAAACTTTTAGCATATGCTGACCAGCAAACAAGTGTAGAAATAACAGCAGATGTAAAAAAGCCGAATATATATTATGGGATTACTATTACTATAGTTGGTAATGGAAATGTATATATAAATAAGGTTTCAGCTTTGCCAGGAGATGAAATAAGAATAGTTGCAGAACCATTAGCAGGTAATAAGTTTTCACATTTTGAAGGGTGTGATTCAAATAGATTTCTAATGCCAGAACATGATATTAGTATAACAGTATATTTCGTTTTGGATAATACGACTACACCAACGCCAGTGCATATTCATTTATGGATTGAAAAAAATATAGTAGCTAGTTGTACTAATTTGGGTAAAAGTTGGGAAGAGTGTAGTTGTGGAAAAATTCGTAATGAAAAAATGATAGAACCACAGGGACATTGGTTATCTGAATGGAAGATGGAAAATGATGCAACTTGTATGGATTTGGGGTTAAAGAGTCGATATTGTCAACGACTTGGATGTTCTTATATAGAAAACAAAGTGGTAGATAGTATGGGTCATACTGAAATTTATGGTGGTACGAAATATTCTCATAAAGAGTGTTCCAAGTGTTCTTTCATAGTTTCTAGTGAACATACCTTTACCAAAGAAACTATTTTTGTTGATACATACACGGAGGCAGCAGAGTATAAATATTCTTGTTATTGTGGTTATGCTTATATTGAAAAAGGAGAAGTTTCTGAACATAAGCCATACAATATTGGTAAGTTGCTTCCTATTTTCTTAGGTGTATCAGCTACAGGTTTTGGTGGGATAGGCTGTTTGATATTTTTGTTTCTAAGTCGTAGAAGAACATTCCATGGTATATTCTCAGAAGAAGTAATACCAGGAACTTATGAAAAGGGAAATAGAAGTGAAAAATGGATGGATTTTATGTATATTCCAGACCTTGCTGAAAAAGTAGCAAATGGAATGATATCATTTAGTGAATATATAGAAATACTTAATGAATGCGCAGTTGTAACTTTATTTCCTTCTGATACGAAGATGGCAGTTACCATTGGAGAAGATGTGATTACTTTAGTAGCAAATGAAAAGAAACTTTTTGAACTGTTGTTAAATGCAGGAGAATCAAAGGTTGAAGTGACATTTATATCAGAAAAGACAGGATTACAGTATGAATTGATATTCCATAAGTAAGAAGATAGGGGATTGTTTGAGCAATCCTCTCGTCTTTTTATGTGCAATTAGCCAAAATCATTCTTTTTATATACGATAGAACTAAAAATAAGAAAAGAGGAAAGAGATATGAAAAAGTGGAACAAAATATTTGCATTTATATTCGTATTAGGCGTTATAATCAGTCAAGTTTCTAATATGAATGTAATTGCTAGTTTAGAAAAAACTACGACGGCGACTGGAAGTGCCTTAGAAACTAATGAAACTGTAATATTTGATAAAGTTGAGCATATTTGTATTGATGTAGATGCAAATGGATTTTGTGAAGATTGTCAAGCTATTTTGACATCACTTATAGAACCTTATACTGTTACGAATCCTTTTAGTACATTGATTACTGTAAATGGTGATGATGCAGAAGCTACATCCGTTTATGCTGGTGCTATAGTAACACTTGCACTTGTTCCAATTTCTACGGAACCTTCTAAGGGGTATGTAAGCAAATATGATGCAGTTTGTAGTTATTCTGTATCAGATTCTAATGGCAATAGCATAACAATAGAAGCAGATGGGACGTTCATAATGCCAGAGAGTGATGTTATAGTAAATTGTATTTATACAACGATTTGGAGAATAAGAGTACATTCTACAGATGAGATGAATATGACAATTTCGATTCAACGTGCGATAGAACCAATTTATGATTTTGAAGATGTAGTTACAAAACAGGAGGATGAGGACTTTTTTTATTTGTATGCTGCTGAGGGTGATGTAGTTACTCTAAGTGGTGATATTGTATCTGCTGAACATTTTCTTGACCGTCTTTGGTTTCTTGTAGAATATGATAAGTCTCATAAGACATTAGGTTATGTTGAGAATAGTCAGAGTTTTATAATGTCTGGTGAAATGGTAAAGATTGAACCAAAATTTGGATATAAGTTTCATACGGTTGAATATACAACAGATAGTACACCTTATATTGACGCAGACGGAAATATTGTTATTAGTGGTACTAATGTGTATACCACAGGGGAAAGAGGTATTTGGGAAGTTCCAGATTTTTTAGATACTTATGATTATGAAGTAATTCCGACAGTTATCAATGCTGTAGATGGTTATTATTTAGTTACTCCAAGTGTGTTTTATTATGGAGCTGACAATAAATTTTATCAGTGTGATGAAGAAGATATTATATTAGACCTTACAACAGGTGAATTAACTGTAAAATATATGTCCCAGTCTATTGTTATCTATTATACTTTTGATAAGATAGAAGTAGAACCAGAATATATTGTTACATTACCTGCTACAATTGTTATGGAGATTAATTCGGATGATATATCTGTTATGAGAGCAGAATTACCTATTATGATAAAATATCAGCTTTCGGAGAATGATGAAATAAAAATTAGTATTCCAAATGATTTTACTATTATGAATCAGGATGGAGATATACTTAGAGTAACTGCTAATAAATATAATTCTTCATGGACAAATTATACAGATGGAGTTACAAGTGATATGGATGGTTATTTAGTAGGTAGAGATTCTTTTATATTATATACAGATACAATGGCTGGTGCATGGACAGGAAGTCTTACTGTCAATATTGATGTAATAACAGAATAAGCTTTCTTATAGAGAGGATTGTGTACTAGCAGTCCTCCTAATTTTTTGTATAATCTCTCGGAATCTTTAAGTCAGTAAAATCAAGGCTTTTAGATTCCTTTTT
>CALAEX010000230.1 GCA_937891165.1 uncultured Lachnospiraceae bacterium
AGCAACAGGTGTTTTTGATTTTGCCATATTTGAACATATTAAGGCGAATTATAATGTTTTTGTGTGTGGTACAACAGCTTTTATTTACGAAACAGGGGTATATTCGCCAGACTATCAAGGAACAAAGTTAAAAAAAATTATAAGAGAATGTTTATATCCTCAGTTTAAAAAAAGTAGAATCATCAATCAAATATATACTTTGTTTATTGAAGCAGATGAACTACAAAAAAGTTTTGATGAATTAAACAACTTTCCAAATGAGTATATTAATTTTCTTGATTGTATGTTGGATGCAAGAACATTACAAGTGTTAGGACATAATCCTAAGTTTTTTTGTCTAAATCAAATACCTTTTAAATACCTAGACATAAGAAATGCAACAATAGGAAAAGAAATAGAGAAGTTTTTTAATTTTATTTTTGTGAATCAAGATGATAGAACAATGTTACTTGAATATGCTGGATTGTGCATGACAAAAGATACTAGACAACAAAGATTTTTAGTACTATCTGGATTAGGCGGTACAGGAAAGTCATTATTGATTCGACTTATAGAAACGGCTGTAGGCAATAGAAATACTGTTAATGTAGGTATGCAAGAATTGTCCAAACGATTTAGTACAAGTTTATTAAGTGGAGCTTTGCTTAATTCATGTGCAGATTTACCATTAGGAGCTTTAGAAGATAGTTCAACTATAAAAAAATTACTTGGTGAGGATTTGATAATGGCAGAACGAAAGGGAAAAGATGCTTTTATGTTTAGAAATTATAGCAAGTTACTTTTTTCTACAAATATGTTGCCAACCATAGTAAGTGAAAGAACAAATGGATTTTTTAGACGATTATTAATTTTAAAAATGGACAGGATGCCAGAAAAACCAGATACAGAATTATTCTATAAGCTAGAAAAGGAAATACCATACTTTATTGGACTATGTGTGAAAGCTTTAAATAAAATGTATGAGCGTAAAATCATTACAATTTCTAAAAGTAGTGAACAAGCAGTATCGCAGATGCAGAAAGATAGCGATGTTGTAGCAGCATGGCTAAGTGATAGATGTGTAGCAGATAAAGAAGCAAAATTAGATAGAACAGAGGCATACAAGGATTTTGAAACTTATTGTAATGATGAAGGCAGACAAGCTCTTTCAAAAAAAGGATTTGGGGAAGCATTAAGAGCTAAATGTTTTTTGATAGTTAAGGTACATGGTTATTATTATATTAAGGGGATAAAACTTGAAAATGATTCCCCCAATTCATCTAGTATTATTCCCCCAAATGAATTTAGAAATTTGTCAAAAGAAGAAATTACGGATTTTCCTTTTAAGTAGGGGGAACTTTTGGGGAATAAAAGGGGAGTAATAATTTTATATAATGCCCCCAAGAAATGCTTTATTTATCATAGGTAGGGGCAGAAGGGGAACTATTTTTTTAGTAAAAAGATATCAATGAAAAAAAGTAATAATATATAATAAAAGATAAGTTGTACTAAAATAATTCCCCCTTTTCCCCCTCTTAGAGATATGCGGGACTATGTGTTGATTTGCTCACTCTTAATTCAAAATTGAGGAGAGTGGAATTGTGGAAGAAAAAGAAAGAAAAGTTATCCATAAAATTGAAAAACATTTTGGAATAATATCCAACAATGAAACTTCAGTAGAAAAGGAATTGAATCTAGTACGTTGGGGAGGAAATTCAGCTACTTATGATTTAAGAAGTTGGAAAGAAAATAGAGACGGAACTAAAACACCTTTTAAAGGTATAGTGCTAAGCCGTGATGAAATGAGAGCATTGAAAGAACTGCTACAGGAAATGGAGTTATAATGCAGACAGAATTTTATAAGAGTTATATGCAATCGGAACAATGGCAGCAGAAAAAAGCAGAGAGAATTGATATAGACAAAGGGTGTGTGATGTGCCTAAGACCACTAGACAAGATTAGAAGCGTACAGGTGCATCATATCAGTTATAGAAATTTAGGTCACGAAGATGTATTGAATGATTTATGCACCCTTTGCGGAAGTTGTCACAAGAAAATTCATAACTATTACAATCGTATAAAGCGTGAATGCTAAGCTCCTTTAACCTTAACTTAACACGAAAAAAGGGGTTATATCTTCAGAAAGTGAGGTAAAAAGTACTATGAATCAACAAAATATTGTAACTACCAAGAATAAAGGACAATGTATTCAAGTCGTAGGTGACGATATGGAAGGCATTAGTAATATGATTATTACAGCCTATAAAAATTTGAAAGGTAGACCAGCTGAATATGAGGATAGTGAACAAGGGCTTGAAAAGTTTAGGACAAAAACTATCGAATTTTTTGAGCATATAGCAGAAATCAATAAACAATCAGGACTTGAGAAGGGATTGATACCAGATATTGAGCTATGGGCTAGTTGGTTAGGAATAACACGTACAACGATACATTCTTACGAAAATAAACGAGGTTTAGCTTGGCGTGATACTATACAAATGATTAAGAATATGATAGCTAGTTACAAAAAACAGGCAGCATTGACCTATAAAATTCCACCTATGATTGCCGCATTTGATTTTTGTAATAATCATGGTTATCACAATACAAGCGAGTTTAAGATAACAGCTGAACCAAACAATGCAGAAACAAAGCAAAGATTAGCCATTGACGAAGAATTAAGACAAAATGGATTGAGATGGAATGAAGATACTAAGAGTTTTGAACCAATGTAAAGGAGTGATTTTTGATGTATAGTATAGACGAAGCTAAAAAAGCAATAGCAGACAAAGAATTAAATGACCTACATAAAGAAGTGGCTTATTTTGTGCATCGTTGCAATGTTGAACTAGTAGATGATTTGAGATTACCATACAGGGTTTTGAAAGAACATATAGAATGTCTTGAAGCAAGACAAATGATGTTAAATGAACATCATTCCAAAAATGGAGAAGTAGTAGAGTTCATTGTGTGGTTACGACAAACACACCCTAAATTGGCAGAGATACATGATAGTGACGAATTGAAATGGCTTAATTTTATTCTTGATAAGAAAAAAGGTGGTTTAAATTGCACAGATGAATTTGAGGCATTACAGACAGAATGGAGTGCTTCACAGCCATTCTTTGATGGTAGCACATCAGAAGGTATAGCAATCCGAAAAAAATATATGGCAAGATTTTTAGATGACTATGATATAGATTCATTAACGGAATTTGACTTATTTGGAACTATAAACCACACCCAAGAGCAAATAGAACAATTTAAGAGCGAACTCATGAAACTGCAAACCGACTTTAGAAACAATCCACAGAATTATTTTACAGAAACAATTCTGCTACTAAATGGCAAAAATTAAGGAATTTTGGAGGTATGTGTAATGAAAAAGGTTATTGATGGAAAAGAATTTGTAATTGAATACGGTCCAGTAGCAATGCTTAGTTGCCCAGAGTGCGTAGAACACGTATTGAATTTGGTTCACTTGAATGAGCAGAAAGATATTCCACTCAGTCGGAGATTTGGAACAATAATGAAAGATGTTCCGCAGATTACATTACTATTATTTCATGCAGGCTTACTAGAACATCATGGCGAAGATGGAGATAAAACAGTTCTCTCATTAAACGATGCAAAGTCATTACTGAAGAAGTACTTCAAAGAAAATGCAGAAGAAACAACATTCATTAGCTTATTGGCAGAACTGGTAGAGCAAATGACTGAAGATAACTTCTTGGCATTGCTTGGTATGGGTTTAGAGGTTGATAATGAGACGGCTCAAACAAGAAAGAAGGTAGTAGCTAAATGGCAACAGAAATAGATGAATTACAAATAAGCATTAAAGCAAGTGCAAATGAGGCTACCAATTCTCTTAACGAACTTGTGAAGCAACTTGAAGCATTAGAACAAGCCCTTAATGTAGTTGCAAGTGGTAAGTCAATTACCATTCCTAGCAAACTAAAGCAAATTGGTAAAAGTAGCAGTATTTCGGCTAGTGGCTTGAACCAAATCACGCAAGCTACCAGAAACGCTACAAATAGCTTTAACGACTTATCCGCAGGTTTAAGTAAGGCAGTTCTTGGCTTTAGTGGGTTAAAAGGAATTTTTGAAAGCATAGAAAGTGCTATGGATTATGTCGAAACGAGTAATTTCTTTAATGTTTCTTTAGGGCAGATAAGCAAACAGTTTGAAGTGTATGGCTACCGGTCGGCAGAAGATTTTACGGAAACGATTAGTAAGAGTTTTAATGAGCTTAATCAAAAAATGACAGGATATGTTCTAGGAGAGAGTGGAGAAGCATTATTTAGTGGTAATGTTGGTCTTGGTCTAAACATTGAAGAACTAATGAGTTTTCAAGCGAAAACGTTATCTGTAACGAATAGTGTTGGTTTGTTTGCTGAAGCAAGTACCCAAGCTACAAAAGCATTATCTATGCTTGCAAGCGACTTATCTTCACTTACTAACACGGAACTTGATTCAGTTATGCAAAGTTTATCTAGTGGTTTAATTGGTCAATCAAGAGCATTATATAAATTTGGTATTGATATCACAAACAACACCCTCCAACAATATGCATTGGCAGAAGGTATTAAAAAGTCCGTTACTGAAATGACTCAGAGCGAAAAGATGCAGTTGCGATTGTTAGCTATTTTAGACCAAAGCCAAGTTGCCTGGGGAGATTTAGCGAATACGGTTAATTCTGTGGCGAATCAACACAAAATAAGTGAACAGCAAATAGCTAATTTAGGACGTACCATAGGGAACTTATTTCTTCCAGTAGTTGAAAAGGTGCTACCTTATGTGAACGGTTTAACCATTGCAGTTAATAATCTTTTAACGTCATTCGGATTTCGGATTTTCGGAGATTCTTGGCTTGAGGACCTGCAGAACGGAATTTCTGGTGGTATTGTACAAGATGGTCTTGAAGATATGGAAGACTCTGCTAATAGTACCACAACGGCTATTAACAAGCTAAAGAAAAGTATTCGAGCATTTGATGAATTAAATGTTATTTCTTCCTCCTCTTTATCTTTTGGAAGCACAGAAGCAGTATTTGACGAACTGAAAGGCACAATAGACCTCACAGAAAGCATTACAACAGCGTTAAAAGACTATGAAACAGTATGGAACGAAGCACTTGCTAATGCTGAAAATAAAGCTTCAGAGATAGCAAAGACAATTCAAAAGAACCTAGAAGGCATAGTAAGTGTTTTTTATGATTTTGACGATAGTAGAACTACAGTATTCGCTGATGTTCTAGGTGGTTTTGTGGCTTCATTGCTTACATTAAAGACAATCACAGGCATTCCATCTATGATTGAAGGAATAACAGGAGCATTTGACCGTGCTACTGCATCTGTTACGAGTATCAATAATATATCTAAATCTTTCGACAGTCTAAAAGAAGCTGGTTCAAATCTTCTTACTGCTTTAGGTGGTGCAGGATTTACAAAAGCTCTTGCTGTTTCTGGTCTTGTTGGTCTTACTGCTACACTCACCAAATTGTATTTCGATTTGGCTAACCTGAAGTATGATGGAAGTGCCATTGATTCAGCCAACACCAGACTAAAAACATCTGTTGATAACTTATTAGGATTGAAGGATAGAATAGAAACAAACTTCTCATCTATCGGACAAGATACTTCATCAGCAAAGAAAGCAGTACAAGCCTATTTTAATTTATTGGAAGATGATACGATACCAAGCAAAGACAAATTGACAACATTACAAAACTATGTTCAGTACATAATTGACAAATTTCCAGAGTTGGGAACGAAAGTAGATGCAAACACAGGATTATTCATTGCTAACAAACAAGCCATTCTTGACGATATTGATGCTCTTTCTAGTTACGCCAAACAAGTAGCGGCACAAGATATCCTTACAGATGCTTATAAACAATTATTTGATGCTCAAGCACGATTTAGCGAATTGTCAGACGAATATGATAAATTGCGAAGAAAAGGACAAACCGAACTCTATTTTGGAACGAATTTATTCAAGTCTACAGAGTTTGCGAAAGATTTATACGAAACAAAGAAGAATTTAACAGAGTATGGAAGTGTTCTTGAAGAAGCTGAAAAATATGTCAAACAAGTAGAAAATATTGCAAGAGGTAGTTTAGTTGAGCTTCCAGATTTTAATGTTCCAGTTATTTCTGACCAGATTTCTAAAAACTTCGAGTTAGCAACTCAATCAGCACAAAGCTATGTGTTAGAGGTTGATAAGATAAATGAAGCATCTAAACAACAAGCAGAATCACTTAGTCTTGTTCAACAAGCAATGAGGTTATATGTTCCTGATATCGGCTTAACTGAAAATGCAATGAAAGAACTAGAAAACAATACTTCCAGCTTAAACAATGCATTGTCTAATGTATCATTAACAATTCCAAATGTTGACGAAACAGTGAGACAAATGGAAAAAGGTATAGTTAATGCTACAAATAGTATTGATTTATTTGCTTCAGCAACGAACCTTTCAGCAGTCAATGTTGATTCTCTCAAGGCAGTTACAGATGATATGGCGAATAAACTTAGTCCTTTGTCAGATATTTCGATATTGGTAGCAGAAGACATGAACAAACTTGCATTAACAACCAAGACTTCAGAAGAAAACTTTTCTTTACTTGGTAAGTCAGCAAATACCATAAGGGAGAAGTATTTAGCACCATTGAACACATTCATTGACCAGTTAAACAAAAATGAAATAAGAATACCGTACAATACTGAACTAGAAAAGAAGCTAGATAAGACTTCCGAGGTTGCTAAGAACCTAAAGACAAACCTAGACAATCTAAATAAATTGAACATTGACATTCCTGTTAAACTTAATTTACAAGCCAAAAGCCTAGAACATCTCAATCCTTTTAAAAATATTAATTTTGAGGAAGTTGCTCTTGGTGGATATGCTTTGGGTGGTTTTCCGAACGAAGGCTCATTATTCATGGCAAGAGAAAACGGCATTACAGAGCTTGTCGGAAACTTTGGTGGAAGAACTGGCGTGGCGAATAATCAGCAGATTATAGATGGAATCAGACAAGCAGCATACGAAGGCTTTAAAATGGCAATGGCTGAACAGCGTGGTGTAAGTTCTGCTACGAATGTTAATGTAACGCTTGAGCCGAACACTTCTGAATTGTTTAAGGTCATTAGAAAAGAAGAAAATGAATATTATCAGAGAACTGGCAACCTAGCATTTTTACATTAATGGTTTTTATGTAGTATCAAATTTAATGTATTAAAAATTAGTATCAAAACTCGTTGACAACGCTCCTAAAAAGTATTATAATAACAGTATCAAAACAAACGAACATTAAATATAATACAAAAGGGGCTGTTGATATGAGAAAGGTATATGGATATTGTAGAATAAGCACGAGGCAACAAAGCATGGAAAGACAAATAAGAAATATTAAGGCAGAGCATGAAGATGCAATTATTGTTACAGAGGTCTATACTGGAACAAAGTTACAAGAACGTCCAGAATGGAACAAACTTTATAAGAAATTAAAAGCAGGAGATACTGTTGTATTTGATAGCGTATCAAGAATGAGCCGAAACGCAGAAGACGGCTTCAAATTGTACGAAGAACTGTATAATAAGGGTATTGAGTTAATCTTTCTTAAAGAGCCACATATTAGCACAAGCACATACAAGAAAGCGTTACAGAACAACATACAACTTACTGGAACGAATGTTGATTTCATTCTTGAAGGTATCAATAAGTATCTTCTCTCACTTGCAAAAGAACAAATAAGACTAGCTTTTGAACAATCAGAGAAAGAAGTACAAGACTTACACCAAAGAACCAAGGAAGGAATAGAAACGGCTAGACTAAATGGTAAGCAGATAGGACAAAAGCAAGGTGCGAAATTGACAACCAAGAAATCTATCGAAGCAAAGAAGTTGATACAGAAGCATAGCAAGGACTTTGACGGAACATTATCTGATGCTGATTGCATGAAGTTGATAGGACTTGCAAGAAATACATATTACAAATATAAACGAGAACTGAAAGAAGACTAAGGACTGCATCCAGAACCTCAATGGGAGCCAGAAGTACTCCCGTGGGGGTTTTATAGAAAACGCTAAATCGTTCTTTTAACCTAGCGAAGTTCCCGAAGGTTTGTAAAAAAGGGTTTTTTCCGTAAAAAATAAAAAACCCAGTACTTGCAATACTAGGTTTTTTGGTTGGCATATCACTTTTTAGAACCTTATCTAGCCTTTAATTCAGAATATCCTGTAATCTCCATGAGTGCTGCTTGAAGGACCTGTGAAAAGTTAATCCCAAGAGCTGTTGCTTCTTCATTTAGCCATTCTGGAATAGTCAGAGTCTTCTTGATTGCCTTGTTATTATACATTTTTCTATAAACTAAGGTATCACACGCTACATAGTTTACAAAAGAGCCATCTTCTGTCTGAAATGCTGTTAGTGGTGACGGAACTGGAATTTCTTTTTTATCTATTTCATATCCATAAAGAACAAGAGCAAGAGCATCTTTTGCCATCTCCATTCCATCACTCAAATCATCTCCACAAGTATAGCACCCTTCCAAATCAGGAAAGTTTATAGAGTATCCACCATCTTCTTCAGGTGTAAAAATTGCTGGATAAACATACTTTGCCATATTTTTCATCTCCTATCTATCTCCATGAGAAGATACAAGGCTTTATTTTAGCCCTGCATCCTTCAATATACTGTTTAGTGTTCCTACTTTTACATCATCTTTATGTCTTGGAACTGGAAATTGTTTATCGGTTATTGGACTATACCAAATGTCATGCCGACTTCCATTTCTTATGATGTAACAACCATTTTTCTTGAGTATCTTTGTCAGCTCTGAGGTTTTCATATTATCTCCTTTCCACGCTCTTATTATAACACGTATTAACACGTATGTCAAGAAGAATATAGAGTTAAATTATATTCTTTATTTCTCCTAGTTTTATTACAACATCTCTAATTCTTCATATATTGACGAAATTTGAACGAAATTAGCTTTAGTGTAGACTTAACTACCCTAATAATAAAAAGTGTCTTAAAAACGATTTTAGAGCAAATTCTTTTTGTTTTATGTTATAAAATGCACTAACATATTACACTACTCAACGCAAAATTGCGTTCAGCACATAAATAAAAAGGGAGTAACTTCTGCTACTCCCTAAATAACTCCTATTTAACCAAACCTCTGCTCTGTAGATATGTGCTAACAACGTGATAGATATACTTTAACGTAGCTTGACTTTCTAACTGGCTTATCAATTCAATGAGTTTTGCTTTGTAGTCTTGCTGCATAATCTCTCTCTTTCTTCTTTATAGTTTTTATAAAACACTCTCACAAACGCAAGTATTTTCTGTAAGCGTACAACATCTTTCATTTCTCTTATCATTTTAATAATTTCATCTTGGTATTGTTTCATTCTGTAACCTGCCTTTGCCGTTTTTCTTGTTCTTCTCTATGTAATCTCGTTACCATTGAAAGAATAGTGTCCAGAATTACAATCCTCTCCATATCGTTTATTTCAGCAATTATCTTGTTTCTACATTCCCGTATTCTCATTTTCCAACGTTCCTCTTGCGTAAATTTTACATCCAAAAATATTTCCTGTTTCTCATAATCATACATACTAAGATAGTTTCCCAATTCTTCCATTTCGTCCAATGAAAAATTAGCTTTCCCATTCATTCTGCTACTGAAATAAGACATACTTCGTCCTATAGCTTTAGAGCAGTCTGCATAAGTCTTACCTCGTTCCTGTATCATATCTTTTAATCGTTTTAAATCCATCTCTAAATCTTCCTTTACATTTTCTCTTGTAAGAAGTCCGAAACTCTGATATGATAGATTTATCAGAGCTTGACTTCTGATGCAGAAAGAGTAGTTGTTCAGTTCGCCAAAATCTCAACAATTACTCTTTTTCCTTTTCTAAAAGTAAGTGTATGCCTTGCCTAATCGCTTCGCCCTTGCTAATTCCATGCTGTAAACAATAACTCTCTAATCTTTTTTCCGTTGAATCATCTAAACGAATACTAAACTTATTTGACTTAGGATTTTCGCTTTTAGGTCTGCCTACTGGTGACATTGAATTCAACTCCTTTCTTGTCCCACATTTATTATAATTCATGCCACACAAAAATTCAACTATTAAATCATTTTTTATAAAAAATTTATTTTTATTGTATCTTATAAGATGTATACTGATACAAAATCAAAAATAAGAAAGCGAGTGATACCTAAATGGCAAGTGATGAACCATTAAAGAATGTTACCGAAAATTGTATGGATTGTTTTGTGATGAAGATGATATTAGATGAAACCAAAACTATTGGAACAGATGAATATGATAACAGTTCTAAGATAGAAGATTTAAGGGATACTTGTATGCGTTGTAAGAAAGGTAATAAAGGTATCTATAAATACGATGCAATACGAACAGCTCTTGACCTATACGAAGAAAACAAGAAATTAAAAGAAGTACTAAAACTAAATCAAGGCAAAAAGCCAACGGCATTAAAAAGACATGGAACAGCTGTTCAAAATTTAAGAAAAGAAGGAAAATCTATTAGAAAGATTGCAGAAATAGTAGGTATTGCACCGAATACTGTCGTTAAAATACTAAAAGAACAGGATGCACAAAAAAGTGACCAATGATAGGACGACTCAAAATTACTTTCACAGTCGAAGTTTCGACCATGAATTTTCAGCATAGAATAATACTAAAATGTCCTAAAATGCTCAAATTCGAGTTTTTATTACTTTAACGAGGAAATCTTCGTCTTAAAGTACAAAATCATCTATATGGGGCTTGTATGAATGAATATAGATGAGGTGGTTTGAAACTACCCCATCGAATATCGAATATAACGAATAGTTAAAGTAGTCATTTTATCTTTGTTAGTTTGGATGGGATTATTTGAAATAACTTCATCTTCTACAAGCCTTATTTAGCTATTTTTACTATTTAGGCGAGGTAATCTTTACATTAACACAAAAAACGCAAATTTAGGCATTCTAGCTCTTTCTAACAATACCTACGTTAAGATATCGCCAAAATTGGCGAAGTCTTTCAAACCTAAAAAGCCCTTACTGCTCATAGAACCGTAGGGGCTTAACTTATCACTCTTGTTTAGTTGTTGCTTTTGCTCGTTTTACTTTTGATTGTTCCAACTGCTCAAGCAAATCAAAATACTTACTCTGGTATTTGTCAATTTCTTTTTGCTGTTCTGTTTTAAGTTGTTGTATCTGTTCTTGGTACTTCTTTTCAATTTCTAGTATTACCTTGTCTAACTTAATCTGCTCTTGCTCTTTAACACGCTCTAAAGCTTCATTTTCGTGTTTTTGCATTTGAGTGATAGTTTGCTCGTATTTTGTCTTTTCGTGGCTAAAATCGGCTTGTAGGCTCTTGTAAATAGTTTCTAGCTTACCATACTCTGCTTTTATGCTATCCAACTCTTTATGAAGTTCCTTGTTCTGTTCTGCATCTGCTGCCATTTGTTCAACCTTTGCTTTTAAGTCATTACAGGAAGATGACAATGCTTTGTTCAAACTATCTTTATCTTTCAGCATATCCTGCATATCGTCCATTTTAGAATTATATTCTGTATTCAAGCGTTCAATAGCTTGTTTCAAATCCTCGTTTTCGTTAGCGTGTGCCTTTGCTCTTATGGTAGCATCTTCTTTTAGTTGCTTGGCAGCAGT
>CALAEX010000231.1 GCA_937891165.1 uncultured Lachnospiraceae bacterium
TCGCCAAGGACTGCCGTTTCTTTACGGTCCTTATCAGATATCAAATAAACCAAGAACTTTGCCTATATTAGTTCTATTTTCCGATTGCCCCTTTTTTTATTATGGAATTTCATATTCACATTCTTTTGTTTCACTTAACATAATACCATCACTCCCTTGTTGACGCACCGTAATTTTATAAATTTTACTCTCTGCTTTAGGAAACTCTGTGACCGCTAACAGTTCGGTATTCAAAAAAAACGTTTCTAAAACCTCACCATTGATAGTAACTTTACTCCATTCCGTAAAATTTTGTCCAGAAATATATAGAATAGGCTCTTCTTTCGTCAATTTTGTTTGTTTCAAATATATATTTTTAATACAAATCTCATCCACACCCATTTGAAGATTGGTTGCTTCATATGGATTTTTTCCTTCATATACTTCCATTTCTCCATACAACATATCATACATTAATAATTGCATTTTTTCTAAATAATCATTTTCTGTTTGACAATGTTGATGATACTGTACCATTACACCTTCTTCCATACCAATCAGTTCACATACTCTTGCTCCTAACTGATACGCTTCTACATTCTTATCTTGTTTTTCCATAGAAAAATTTGTCCAAATAATATATTCCGTTTGAAATAAATCTTTATTTTTTAATAATTCTTCCTCTAAACCAAGACTTGGCAAATGGTCACCATATAATACTAATACGACATCTTCTTGCCATGCATCCAAATTCAATACAAGTTCTTGCAAGAATATGTCCATTTCATATATTTGATTGATATAATATAAATATTGATAATAATAGTCACTTAATTCTTCTGGCAAATGCACATCAATTTTAGGTTCAACTAACAATGGTTCTTCTGGATATGCACCATGTCCTTGCACCGAAATTGTATAAATATAGTCCCTTTCTTTTGTTGTCTTTAAGACGTTCATAATTTGTTCTATTAATACACTATCCTCTGCCCAATTTAATAAATTTACTTTTGCCTCTGGCATATATTCAATCGAAATAAAACGGTCAAAACCAAGATTAGAAAACACTAAATTTCTGTCGTAAAATGTCCCATCATTATTATGAATAGCACTCGTAGAAAGACCTCGTGATTTTAAATTATATGCTAAACTCTCACAAGTCCTTTCTTTTAAAATCGTTTTATATGGATATTCTCCGGGTCCAAAAAAGTCCAAATTCATCCCTGTAATACATTCAAACTCCGTGTTTGCTGTTCCTGCACCAATCGATGGTACAGACAAAAATCCACTAGAGTAATTTTCTTTCAAATAAGTAAAAAATGGAATTGGATTCTCAGTACAAGAAAAATTCTCAATATAGTTTACATCAAAAAAAGACTCTAATTGTAAAAAAATAATATTTGGAACTTGCACTTTTGGAATATCCTCTATATCCTCTATATTCTCTTCCTCTCTTTCTTCCAAAGGAACTTCTTCCATATCGCCACTATCTAAAGCTACTTCGTGAAACTCATCACTAGAATCTACTTTTACTACTTGTTCAAATAAATCTGCTCCTGTATCTTTTTCGATTTCTTCCACTACTTCTCCTACTTTGTCAGCAGAATAATCTTTTGGTTTTTCTATTCCTGTATTTAATACACTGTTCATAAAACAATAAGGTAAACCATTCTCATGAAAGGCTTGTGCTAAATTTCCAAAATTTCTATCCAACAGTCCAATTTCCATCCCTATATCTGTTAAAGTCAACATTCCAATGCAAAGTAAAACACAAAATGGAACTGCATTTATATAATCTATTGCTGTTGTTTCTTTTTTTGCCTTAAAAAACAAATAAATACAAAATACTACTACTACTATCAATAATAGTACAATCAATATTATAAAAAAAGGAGACAAATAAAGTTCTACAATACTTAATGCATATTTAATTAAAAGCAAATCTACTGCGGTAAACGGTGTTGTACGAAATAACAACAATATCATATCTGTTACTCCAATGATTGCCCATATACACATAATAATGGTCAATGTAAAAATTCTTCTTCGTACTAATAAACAAACCGAAGCTGTTACAGCAATAATTAATACATTATACAAAAAGACAAAAGGACTCTTTAAAAAAAATATCCCCACATCCAATACAGATTTTCTTGAACAAATTTCTACAAAAATATAACAAAAGAAAGATGGAATACAACAATAGAAAAAGAAATTTTTCCACAAATTATTCCATTTACTTTTATATAATTTCCACTTTTCTTCCATACTCATCCTTTCTTATCATTGTTATTTTCATATGTTATAACATACTTGAAAACAAAATACAAGTGATTGACAATCTACTTCCATTCTGTTATAATCAATTTAAAGATTAAACAATTACTTAATTTTTAAATTGATTTTATAAAGGAGAAATGAGCCATGAAAAAAACGTACCTTATCGAAGACCTCTGTTGTGCAAACTGTGCAAACAAAATTGAAACTGCAATTCAAAAATTAGACGGTGTTACTTCCGCTAACTTAAACTTTATTGCACAAAAACTTTTCGTAGAATTTGAAGACCGTATTGCCTCCACTATTACAACATCTATTACTAAAATTGCAAAAAAAGTAGAACCTGATGTTTCTATCGAAGAAATTTAAAATGCTTAAGCGTAGTTAAAAATAGACAACCCCTTTCTTTTACTGGAGGTTTTTATGACAAAAAAACAGAAAAAAATGCTACGAAAAATTATCGTAGCTAGTTCCATATT
>CALAEX010000232.1 GCA_937891165.1 uncultured Lachnospiraceae bacterium
CATAGTTTGTTGAAGTTCGTCTATTTTATTTTTAACTAGCACAACAGGTTAATTAGTATATCGGGAAGGAGAAAAAAGGATGGATTGGATTTCAGGATTGCAAAGAGCCATCGATTATGTAGAAACGCATATAATAGAAGAAATAAATTATGAAGAAGTTGCTAAATATGCTTATTCTTCTAGTTTTTATTTTCAAAGAGTATTTTCTATGATATGTGGTTATACATTAGGAGATTATATCCGTTTTCGTAGGCTTACTCTTGCAGGTAGTGAATTGATAGCAACAGAGAAAAAAGTGATAGAAATTGCTTTGAAATATGGATATGATTCACCAGAAAGTTTTTCTAGAGCTTTTACTAAGTTTCATGGTGTTTCGCCATCTAGTGCAAGGAATGGAGCTTCCATTAAATCTTTTTCAGCACTTTCCGTAAAACTGATATTGAGTGGAGGAAATGTGATGGATTACAAAGTGGAAAAAAGAGAGGCATTTAAGATTATTTGTAAAAAACAGCAAGTATATAAGCCACAGGGAGATATTGCGATACCAGATATTTCAGAATTTTGGGCAAAATGTTCTATGGATGGAACAATGAATATTATTCCCAAATATGCTGATTTTAGCAGACTTCAAGGAGTGCTTGGTATATGTTTTTCAAGTGAAATGGCAAATTCAGAATTTCCTTATGGTATTGGTGCAGAATATAATGGAATTCCTGTTACAGAAGAAGGATTAGAGATTATTGATATTCCAGCACATACTTATGCAGTATTTACATGTAAAGGAAAGATGCCAGATGCTTTTAGAGAAACATATAAGAGAATTTGTACAGAATTTTTTCCACAGAGCAGTGAGTATAAATATGGCAGTGGCATAGAGTTAGAAGTTTATCCATCTGCTGATGTGCAGAATACGAACTATACTTGTGAGATTTGGATTGCAGTGGAAAGGAAATAATAAAGCAAATTTTCTTTAAACAAAATAAAAGGTTTCTTTAGTTACTGTAAAGTGTAAATTACAGTGAGGAAAAGAAACCTTTTGTTCATCTATTCTAATTTTAAGATTATACAGATTCTACCGTTTCTAAATTTGTACCATAATCTAATTGCCTTGGTTCGTATTTTTCCTTTTATATGAAAATTAAACGATTCGTTCTAAAATATTATTAGCTTGAAATGGTTTTGCAACAAAGCCATTTGCTCCTAATGAAAGAACCTTTTTTACGGTTTCTTCTGTACTTTGTATGGATAAAATGATTACATTTAGTTTTGGATATTTTTCTTTTATAATTTTTAAAGTCTGTATGCCGTTCATAACTGGCATATTGATATCAAGAATACAAATATCTACTTGTTCCGTTTGTAATATACTTAAACATTCCATGCCATTATGAGCTTCGATTACTTGATGCCCTTCAGAAGATAAGATATCTTTTAGCATCATTCGCATAAAATCTGAATCATCTACAATCAAAACTTTTCGATTACTTCCTTTTTTGCTTGGTATATAATCAAAAATGCTGTCAATTTGACTTTGGTTTAGTACTCCTTGTGGTTCTGGTGTAAGTAGTATTTTTCCTTCGACAGTTTCACATCCAAGTAATTTATCAGCAGAAATATTTAAGTATTTGCAAATTTGTGGAATTATAACAATATCTGGATAAGAAATACCAGTTTCCCATCTAGAGATAGCTTGTGGAGTTACATATAATGCTGTAGCCATTTCTTCTTGAGTAATTTTCTGTTTTGTACGATATTTTTTGATTATTTCACCTATTATCATGTGCGTATTTCTCCTTATTCATTAAATTTTATATAGATATTTTAGCAAAAGTAGATTTATATGTCACTCAATTGATAATTGTTCTATATAGGATGAAAAAAATAAAATAGTGTAGATTTGCTGGTTTGTGAAAAAATATTGGGTTATCTAGCTTTTATTTTGATAAAAAATGTGCTACAATAATGAAATTATAAGACATTAACAAAATAAATATAAGTAAAAAGAAATTTAGATGAAGAGGAACGCAAAGATGATATACGATTTTACTTTTTTTAATCCTACGAGAGTTCATTTTGGTAAAACGGCAATGGAGCATTTACCAGAAGAACTTGCAAATTTTGGTGAAAATGTATTGCTTTTGTATG
This sequence comes from uncultured Lachnospiraceae bacterium, assembly GCA_937891165.1. Classification (GTDB taxonomy): domain Bacteria; phylum Bacillota; class Clostridia; order Lachnospirales; family Lachnospiraceae; genus SIG299. Next base: position 2,146 of record CALAEX010000232.1, read on the forward strand.
GAAAAAATGCAATTAAAAAGATTGGTTTATATGATGAAGTGATTGCTGTATTGAATGCGAGTGGGAAAAAGGTGACAGAACTTGGTGGTATCAAGCCAAATCCTTCGTATGCTCAAGTACTAGAAGGAGCAAGACTTGTTCGTGAACATAAGGTAGACCTTATTTTAGCAGTAGGTGGAGGTTCTGTCGTTGACTGTGCGAAAGCCATTTCTGTTTCTGCCTACACAGAAGGAGACCCATGGAAAAAGTATTGGATTGATTTTAAGCCACTGGATAGTAAAGTAGTACCAGTAGGTTCGATTCTTACAATGGTTGGTACAGGTTCGGAAATGAATGGTGGTTCTGTTATTACAAATGAAGACGTAATGATTAAAGAAGGTAGAGTATTTCCACCAGAAGTTTATCCAAAGTTTTCTATTTTAAATCCAGAGTACACCTATTCTGTTCCTAAAATTCAAATGGTAAGTGGTATTTTTGATATTATGTCTCATCTTTGCGAACAATATTTTTCAGGAGAAGATGACAATACAACTGATTATTTGATTGAAGCAGTTATGAAATCTTTGATAACGAGTGCAAAAATCGCAATAAAAAATCCAGAAGATTATGAAGCTCGAAGTAATATTATGTGGTGTGCTACGGTGGCATTAAATAGAATTACAGGGCTTTCTAAAACACAAGATTGGATGGTACATGGAATCGAACATCAACTTGGTGCATATACCGATTGTCCACATGGTTTAGGACTTTCGGTGATATCTATGCCATATTATAGATTTATTTATAAAGATGGTCTTTCTAAATTTGTTCATTTTGCAAAAAATGTATGGAATGTAAATACCGAAGGTAAAGAAGGAGATACCATAGCATTAGAAGGTATTAAAGCGTTAGAAGACTTTTCAAAGGAATTAGGTGTTCCAACAACTTTACGAGAACTTGGTGCGACCGAAAATATGCTTGAGAAAATTGCATATTCTGTAGAAGAAGGTGGAGGATATAAAAAGTTAGTACATGAAGATATTTTAAAAATCTTGCAACAATGTTTTTAGACAAAATAGATGGTTTTTATGAAAAATAAAGTGTTTATTGAAAAGTGTATTGACTGATTTCCATAGGAATGATACAATAAGAGTAAGAGAAGGTACTACCGATAGACGGTTAGTCCAAATGTTAATTACAAAAAAAGTAACTTTACCTTGGCGAGGGGCGGTTACTTTTTTGTGTTTTCAATAATCTTTAATAATAATGTAACTACAATACTAAGTATCATAAGAACAATAGATAAGATTTCAAAATCACTCATACGCATTCCCTCCTTTCTTAGATTTCTTATTTGCATAAGATTTCAGCAGATACAGAGGGAAAGTTCCCTCTGTAGTATGGAGGGACTAATCGCCTACCGTATTATGGTAGCACCTTGGATATAAGTATAATAGAGAAAAGTCGAATAAGCAAGAAAAAATCGAAAAATAGAGTAGAGAAATAACAGCATATGTTATTTCCCTCTCATTGAACCGTAC
>CALAEX010000233.1 GCA_937891165.1 uncultured Lachnospiraceae bacterium
CCTTGGCAGGAAGAGAATATCCGTTAGAGAGAACTAGAAATATCGGTATTATGGCTCACATCGATGCTGGTAAGACAACCTTAACAGAGCGTATCTTATACTATACAGGTGTAAACCATAAGATTGGTAACACACATGAAGGTAATGCAACCATGGACTGGATGGAGCAGGAACAGGAAAGAGGTATTACAATTACTTCCGCTGCTACAACATGTCATTGGACACAGGAATTTGAACATAAGAAGATTCCAGGAGCACCTGAAAATCGTATCAACATCATTGATACACCAGGACACGTAGACTTTACTGTAGAAGTAGAACGTTCTTTACGTGTACTTGATGGTGCAGTTGGTGTATTCTGTGCAAAGGGTGGTGTAGAGCCACAGTCTGAAACTGTATGGCGTCAGGCTGATAAATATCATGTACCAAGAATGGCTTTCGTTAACAAGATGGACATTTCTGGTGCAAACTTCTACAACGTAGTAGATATGATTAGAACAAGACTTGGTAAGAACCCAGTAGCTCTTCAGTTACCAATCGGTAAGGAAGATACATTTAAGGGTGTTATCGACTTATTCGAAATGAAAGCTTATTATTATCTTGATGATAAGGGTGACCAGATTGAAATTAAGGACATCCCAGCAGATATGATGGATGATGCAGAAACTTATAGAGCAGAAATGATTGAAAAGATTTGTGAAACTGATGATGAACTTCTTGAAATGTTCTTAGAAGGTGAAGAACCAACAACAGAACAGTTAAAGAAAGCTCTCAGAAATGCAACAATTGATACAACAATTATTCCAGTTCTTTGTGGTTCTGCTTATAGAAATAAAGGTGTACAGAAGTTATTAGATGCAGTTATCGAATATATGCCAGCACCTACTGATATCCCAGATATTAAGGGTGTAGACAAAGATGGTAATGATGTAACAAGAAAGTCTTCTGATGAAGAACCTTTCGCAGCATTAGCATTCAAGATTATGGCTGACCCATTCGTAGGTAAGCTTGCATTCTTCCGTGTATACTCTGGTACAATGAATTCCGGTTCTTATGTATTAAATGCAACAAAGGACAAGAAGGAAAGAGTTGGACGTATTTTACAGATGCATGCAAATAAGAGAGAAGACCTTGAAAAGGTTTACTCTGGTGATATTGCAGCAGCAGTAGGTTTTAAGGTAACAACAACAGGTGATACTATTTGTGATGAAAAGCATCCAGTTATCTTAGAGTCTATGGAATTCCCAGAACCAGTTATTGATATCGCTATTGAGCCTAAGACAAAAGCTGGTCAGGATAAGATGGGTGAAGCTTTAGCTAAGCTTGCTGAAGAAGACCCAACATTCCGTGTTTCTACAAACGAAGAAACAGGACAGACAATTATCGCTGGTATGGGTGAGTTACACCTTGAAATTATCGTAGACCGTCTTCTTCGTGAGTTTAAGGTTGAAGCTAATGTAGGTGCTCCTCAGGTAGCTTATAAAGAAGGTATTACTAAGGAAGTTGACATCGATAGCAAGTATGCTAAGCAGTCTGGTGGTCGTGGTCAATATGGTCACTGTAAAGTTAAGTTTGCTCCTATGGACGTTAACGGCGAAAAGACCTTCGAATTTGAAAACACAGTTGTTGGTGGTGCTATTCCTAAGGAATACATTCCAGCAGTTCAGGCAGGTATTGAAGAAGCTATGAAGTGTGGTGTTCTTGGTGGATTCCCAGTTCTTGGTGTTCATGCAAATTGTTGGGATGGTTCTTACCATGATGTAGACTCCAACGAAATGGCATTCAAGATTGCTGGTTCTATGGCATTCAAGGAAGCTATGCAGAAGGCAGGTCCAGTACTTTTAGAGCCTATCATGAGAGTAGAAGTTACAGTTCCTGAAGAATATATGGGTGACGTTATCGGTGACGTAAGTTCCCGTCGTGGCCGTATCGAAGGTTCTGAAGATATCAATGGTTCTAAGCTTATCCGTGCATTCGTGCCATTAGCAGAAATGTTTGGTTATGCAACAACATTACGTTCTAAGACACAGGGCCGTGGTGCTTACTCCATGTTCTTCTCTACTTATGAACAAGTTCCAAAGAGTGTACAGGAAAAAGTACTTGTAAATAAAGGCAAATAAATAGGTATTGAATAAATAATTTGAAAAATTTGTTTTATTATAAACGATTTTTGTATAAAAAATTCGCTTAAATAGGCTGTAAATTTGAATTTTCTGCTTGAAAAAATGTCTAATATGAAATATAATTAGAACAATGGCGGAATAAATGAGGACAGCTTTTCAACAAAAATTCTGCCACAGTCTGTAGGTAACTACAGACTGCGGAAACTATAGAGCAATATGCTTATAATTGATATTTTTAAGGAGGACTTTGAAAAATGGCAAAGGCTAAATTCGAAAGAAGCAAACCACATTGTAACATTGGTACAATCGGACACGTTGACCATGGTAAAACAACTTTAACAGCAGCTATTACTAAGACTTTACATGAAAGACTTGGTACTGGTGAAGCAGTAGCATTCGAAAACATCGATAAAGCTCCAGAAGAAAGAGAAAGAGGTATTACTATCTCTACAGCTCACGTTGAATATGAATCTAAGAATAGACACTATGCACACGTTGACTGTCCAGGACATGCTGACTACGTTAAGAACATGATTACTGGTGCAGCTCAGATGGATGGTGCTATCCTCGTAGTAGCAGCTACAGATGGTGTTATGGCTCAGACTAAGGAACACATCTTATTATCCCGTCAGGTAGGTGTACCTTACATCGTTGTATTCATGAACAAGTGTGATATGGTTGACGATGAAGAAATTCTTGAATTAGTAGAAATGGAAATCAGAGAATTATTAAATGAGTACGAATTCCCAGGTGATGACACTCCAGTTATCCAGGGTTCTGCTCTTCAGGCTCTTAATGATCCTAATGGTCCTTGGGGTGACAAGATTCTTGAACTCTTTGATGCAGTTGATACTTGGATTCCAGATCCACAGAGAGAAACAGATAAGCCATTCTTAATGCCTGTAGAAGACGTATTCTCCATTACTGGTCGTGGTACTGTAGCTACTGGTAGAGTAGAACGTGGTGTTCTTCATGTATCTGAAGAAGTTGAAATCGTTGGTGTTAAGGAAGAAACACGTAAGGTAGTTGTAACTGGTATCGAAATGTTCCGTAAGCTCCTTGATGAAGCTCAGGCTGGTGATAACATTGGTGCTCTTCTTCGTGGTGTTCAGAGAAACGAAATCGAAAGAGGACAGGTTCTTTGTAAGCCAGGCAGCATTAAGTGCCACAAGAAGTTTACAGCTCAGGTTTACGTTTTAACAAAGGATGAAGGTGGTCGTCATACTCCATTCTTCAACAACTATAGACCTCAGTTCTACTTCAGAACAACTGACGTTACTGGTGTATGTAACTTACCAGAAGGCACAGAAATGTGTATGCCAGGTGATAACATCGAAATGACAGTAGAATTAATTCATCCAATCGCTATGGAACAGGGTCTTGGCTTCGCTATTCGTGAAGGTGGTAGAACAGTAGGTTCCGGTAAGGTAGCTAAGATTATTGAGTAATCAATAAATAATATGGTAAATATAAGGCTTTCGAGAGTTTTCTCGGAAGCCTTTTTTTCGGTTTATGATGGAAAAAATGTAGGGAATGGTGCCAAAACGGTGCCAAGAAAGTGAAAAATAGAAATTTGATAAAAAAATAATAGAGGAATCCTTTTGGATTCCCCTAAAAAATATGCCCTTGAGCCACGTAGGTATTCAAGGTACTGTCAACAATATTATATGTTGATTAACGTTAGTTAATCAGTGAAAATATTATAAATTCAAATGAACGAAATGTCAAGTATTTTTTATAAAATCTCTAATCGTTTCCAATTATTTGGAAGTCCCATTATACCACGAATTTTTCTAATAGAGATAGAATGTAATTGGTCTGATAATTGTTGAAAAAGTTCTTCTATGTCTTGGTGATATTTTTTATATTCTGCATTCGATAAAAGTAGTTTAAATGCTATCATTACGGAAAAATAATTGTTTGTTGTAGCAATATGAAAATACTTAAAATATTTATTAGTGCATAAATTTGTACTTGATAGATACGAGTATAGTCTTTCATCATGTGCACATCGATTTCTGATAGTAGTAAGAAAAGTTAAGCAATTTCCTAATTCATTTTCTCGAATTCCCCATTTAAAGCGTTTGGCAACATCATTTCGTTCTTTTTGATGCATATTTGCGTAGAACTTGCTGACTTCACCAAAAGAAAGAGAATTCATAAGTACCCATAATGGAACATAATTTTTTCCACTAACATAATGGGTAATAGATAAATCGTTATTTATATTTAGAGAAATTGTTTTATATAAATGACTGAGTAGTTTACAAACACAATCATATTTTTTTATTCCAGTAGAATCAAAATTTTCTAATTTTAAATAATCTTTATGTCCATATGATTTGGAAAAAGAATAAGAGATAAGTGATTTAATTTCTTTTTCAATTTTTAGAATATATTCTAAAGTGAGAATTCTTAGTTTTCTATCAAACTCATATAGGGCATATATTTCTTCAATGGTACTTCCTACAAGATATTTTTCGTATGCAGTATTAGATTGAAGAAAAGGGTCTTTGTATCCATTGATTAAATTGTAATAATTAACTTTACGAATAAGTTGTTTTGCATAACTTTTATTTTTGATTGTTAGTCCACGACTCTTTAGTATTCCAATTTGAGTTCGTGTATCACGAAAAATTTTTTCTGCCATTGTATTTCTCCAATCTATATAGTCAGTAATGAGTGATAGATATTCTATCATTAGATAAAGAGAATTACCATCCCTTAATTTCTTTTACTTGTTCAGCTCTTTTAGGGTCTTTATGATATTTTAGCTTTAATTTGATAGTTTCTACAACTTCTTGTCTTGCTTCATCATCTAATTGATAAAAAGAGGTAAGGAGATTATCTACATCAACCATTCCAGTTTCGCCATATAAGTTCATAAGAGGAAATAACGATGATTTTAAATAAACTCTTACTCGCATAGTATTCAAAGCACCATTAAATCCGTCTGGAATTGTAGGATAGATTTCTTCAGGTTTTATTGTTCCAGAAAAAGGATTTGCACCACAAATCTCATTTACATCAATTTCTAGTATATTTGCTAAACGTAAGGCAAAATCAAAGCGAATATTGGAATCTTTTTGTATAATGGAATATAAAGTAGTAGGGCTGATACCTGCTTGTTTTGCAATTTTTCTTACACTAATATCTCTTTCATCAAGATACTCTTTTAGTTTTTTACCATCTCCCATAAGAACCTCCTATTTTCGTATAAGATTAATTTACTATAATGGTAAATTTTTTATTATCATATCATATTTTTCGTAAATAAGAAAGTTAAAAATAAAAGTATTTTATGTTCATACAAAAAGTTTCTTGCCAACTATTTAACAAAACGATAGTAGCTATTCGGTCATGAATAAGCATAGATTACGAATATTTAATAGAATGTTTTTTTTGTTTAGTTCTATTAGATGTTTGTAATTTGTCCATCATAAGTAAATAGAATGTACGAAAAAAGTAAAAATAATTTATACGAAAACTTGACAAAGTAAAAATATGGTGTTATTATGAATGTACGAAAATAGTACAAATAATATTTACTAAAATAGTAGATAAATTTGTAGAAAAGAAAGGAGGACGAACAGATGGCAAATTATACTTACATGATGAGCGTAGACGATATTGCAAAAGAATTAAATTGTTCTAAATCTCATGCGTATAAGCTGGTGAAGTTTTTGAATCAGGAGTTAAAAGCACAGGGTTATATTACAATGGCAGGTCGTATTCCAAGAGCTTATTGGGCAAAGAAGATGTTTGGTTATGAACTGGTACAGAATTAAGGAGAATGTATGGCTTACAAAGAAAAAGACACAAAAAAGTGGACAGCACAGTGGTTTGAAACCGATGCAAAAGGCGAAAAGAAAAAACGAAGAAAGAGAGGATTTGATACAAAGAGAGAAGCACTAGAATACGAACATCAGAAAAAACTCAATAGTAGTAAAAGTATGGATATGAAATTGAGTGAATTTATGGAAGTTTATTTTGAGGATAAGCAGAATGAATTAAAAGAACGTAGCAAAAGAAATAAACGCTATATGATGGAACAACATATTATTCCTTATTTTGGTAATCAGATGATAAGTGAAATTTCTGCATCACAGATTATCCAGTGGCAAAATGAAATGCAGAAAAAAGACTTTTCTGAAGCCTATTTGAGAATGGTTCAAAATCAGCTTACTTGTTTATTTACTCATGCCTCACGCATTTATGATTTACAAGTAAATCCTTGTAAGAAAGTAAAGAAAATGGGGAGTTTTGATAACAGAAGCTTAGATTTTTGGACCATAGAAGAATATGAGAAATTTATTCAAACAATAGAACCAAATACAAGATATTTTATCATTTTTGAAATTCTTTTTTGGACAGGTTGTAGAATTGGAGAGTTGTTAGCACTTACAAAAGGAGATATTGATTTTCAACATAATCGTATTAGTATTACAAAAACTTATTACAGAGTGAATAAAGAAGATGTCATTACAGAACCAAAGACAAAGCAATCGATACGCATGATAGAAATACCTGAATTTCTGAAGCAAGAAATAAAAGAGTTTGTAGATGCTCATTATGGAATGCCAAATGATGAAAGATTATTTCCTATTGTACAAGAAGCAGTACAACATAAAATGAAAAGAAGTATTGAAAAGGCTGGAGTAAGGAAAATCAGAATACACGATTTAAGACATTCTCATGTTGCTTATCTCATACATAAAGGTGTGGAACCAATTTTGATAAAGGAACGAGTAGGGCATAAGGATATTCGTATTACATTAAATACGTATGGACACTTATATCCAAACCAGCAGAGAAAAGTGGCAGATTTATTAGATATTGAAAATGAAAAAAGTCCCAACAGAGGCAACTGTCAGGACTAAGGAAAACCTTTGGTATTCCTAATAACGCAATATTAGTATAGCAGAGGTTCTCCAATGTAGCAATAGAATTTTTGAAAAAATGGAGAAATTGATGGAAGAAATAAAAACAGAATTGAAAATCATCCGAATGTCAGAAGTACAATCACAAGAAATTGAATGGTTGTGGTATCCGTTTATTCCTTATGGAAAGTTAACGATTGTGCAAGGTGACCCCGGAGATGGAAAAACAACATTGATATTGAACATAGCAGCTAAAGTATCCAAAGGAGAAGGATTAGAAAGTACTATGAATGTATTAAAACCAATCAATGTAATTTATCAAACAGCAGAAGATGGTTTGGCAGATACCGTAAAGCCAAGATTAGAAAAGGCAGGAGCAGACTGTGAGAGAATATTGGTGATTGATGAAAGTGATAAGTCACTTTCTATGGTAGATGAAAGATTAGAACAAACTTTGCTTCAAACGAAAGCAAAAATGTTAATTTTAGACCCGATACAAGCTTATTTGGGTGGTGGAATGGATATGAACCGAGCTAATGAAGCAAGAGAAATGACAAAGAAATTAGGAATATTAGCAGAAAAATATCAATGTGCAATTGTTCTTATTGGTCATATGAATAAAGCAGGTGGAAATAAGGCTGCTTATCGAGGAATGGGTTCGATTGATTTTTTTGCAGTAGCAAGAAGTGTATTATTAGTAGGAAAAATCGAAGGAGAATCTAATCTTAGAGCAGTTGTGCAAATAAAAAATAATTTAGCAGAGTTTGGGCATCCAAAAGCTTTTTCTCTATCTGAAAAAGGTTTTACTTGGATTGGAGATTATGAAATTACAGCAGATGAAGTATTAGGAGGAGTTGTTCCAAAAGCAAATAAATTAGAACAAGCAAAACTCTTTCTTCGAGAGCTATCAAAAAATAATAATATGATGCCAAGTAATGAAATTTTTGATATTGCAGAGAAGAATAATGTATCTAAGAGAACATTGGAAAATGCTAAAAAAGAACTTGGTATTAAAGCAAAGAAAATCAATCATTGTTGGTATTGGGAGTTAAACAAAGCGAAAGCAAATTAGGGAAGAATGCAACAATGTAGAGTATCTAATATTTACAATCTTAATTATTGTAAGGTTGCAAAGGATATAGACACTACATTATTGCGTTCTTGATGAAAGGATGGTTGATAGATTGAAGAATGTTCAAATTTCAGAAGAACTTTTCTTTGCACTCTTGAAATATCATTTGGTAGAAATGGATGAAGTTTTACCACAGATAAAGAAAGGATTAGAAGAAAAGTTGGAAGCGATGGTAAGACGAGAGTTATATACAAAATATAAAACAGCACCAACCGAGGAAGAACGAGAAAAGGCAAGACAAGAATATTTGAATAAAGTTGGTATGCACTCTGATTTTCGATGGTAAATCGTTAGGTTATATTTGAAAAAAATAGCAGGGAAAGTAGTGTAAAAAATTTCATTGATAGTTGTATCTACATAAATGGAAAGGAAGTATTTATTAGAATGACAAAACAAGAAATATTCAATCAAATATTTGAAGATATGTTGGATGCAGGAATATTAAATGAAGTAGATTTTCCAAATATCACTCTCTTGAAAAAAGAAGTGGAACAAATGTTGAAGAAACATTTAGAAGATTATGCATTGGTCTATAAAGTTGGGATTTTAACTGATTGATGAAAAATGTAGTTACAGAAATTTTATCAAGATTAGTTTGTAGGATAATGAAAAAGTAACGCGAGAATATATGCGAAAGTTTCCTTAATTGTTATAGAACAGAGCGTGACACGCTACTGTGTAAAATCATTAAGGAAAAGTCGCATATGTGAACATCATGGTAAATGCGAACAACTGACATAAGCCCTCGGCGTTTGAGAGCGAAATACACCCATCGCACAAAACTTCGTTTTGTACTCTGTGTATTTCGCCCTGCCGGGGGCTAAGTTTTTATCAGCTGTTCAGTTATTTTTTAGGAAGGGGGAAATGCTTATTGTAAGAAATTCATTTATACAGATGTCAAAATTAACAAAAGTAAAAGGCAGAATCAGTTATATATCAAGCCATGCAAGACAAGAAAATTTGTATGTTGTTTATGAAACAACAGACCGTAATTTTTGGAAAGAACTTGCGAACTGTAATCAAGAAGAATTTAAGAAAAGTGGAACAGAAGGAAACTGTATCGAAGCAAGAGAATTGATAATAGCTCTACCAGAAAGCTTTGTAGAATATGAACCAAATAAACTATTAAAAGTCTTTACAGAACATTTCAAACAAACTTATGGAACTGAATGTATCGCAGCCTTACATCATAATAAACGAAAGACTAATTATCATATCCATCTTATCTTTGCAGAAAGAAAATTGTTGGAACAACCAATCGAAAAAATAGCAACAAGAAATATGTTTTACGATGAAACTGGGAAGCATGTTCGTACAAAAAAAGAAATACTAGATGAAACAGGACAACTTCGACAAGGATGCAAAATCATTACAAAAGGTGAAGTGTATGAACGCAATATTTTTACTGTGAAAGATAATAGATTCAAAAGGGAAAATTTCTTAAATGAAGTAAAACATTCTTATACAAATTTGATTAATATTTATGTGAAAGATAAAGAAGAACAGCAAAAAGTATTTGATAAAAATGGTGTATATTTACCAACAAAAAAGATTGGAAAGAATAATCCTAAAGCAGAACAAATAGAAGAAGATAATCAAATGCGTGTCCGATGGAATCAAGCAGTAGATAGAGCTTTGCTAAGTGGAATTTCTGAAGAACAGATTATGGAAATAAGACAAACAGAGATAGGAGAGAAAGTAAAAACTTCTATACAACAATTTGGCGAAAATCCGAAGTTGTTGAAAGGTTTGATTGTAATGGCAACAAATGTATTGGAACTTTTGATTGATAATAGATTAAAAGAAAATGTGAATAAAATAGAAAATGCTGTAGTAGAGAAGATTGTAACAAAAGAAAAACAAGGGATTAAAGAAGAAACTATACATAAGCCATTTGAAAAAGAAGAAGTGTTAGAAATGTCTGTTAAATCAGAACTTGCTTCTAAATATTCAAAATTAACACAGATTTTTAAAATGTTAGAAAAGCATAATGAAATTATTTATGACAGAGAACAAGAACTTGCTAGTTTAGAGAAAAGATTGATTGATGTAAAAGGATTTTTCAAAGGAAAACAACAGAAAGAGCTACAAGAACAGATAGAACAGTTGAAGTCACAAATAGATAGTTTGAAACGGTACTTATCAAGTATTGTACAAGATTATGGATATGAGAATATAAAAGAATTTATGGTAGAGTATAAAATTGTAAAAGAGGAATACAAAGTTTATAAATTTGAAGTAGCAAAATGGGAACAAAAAACAGGGAATAAAGTAAAGGAAACTACTTTTAAAGAAAAATTACAGCAGAAACGAGAGAAAATAAAAGAAAATAATAAACAAAGATATTGTTATAAAAATGAAAAATTTATGTAGGAGTATTTAATAAGGTTATATTATCAATAATATTAGAATATATTGTAAAAATAGTAAAAATATGTTACAATAAATAAGAAATATTGTTACTATTATTAGCTATCATGAGATTACAGAAGATATATTTAGATTAAAAAAATAGTTTTTGTGATTTATCTTATTATATCTTATTAGTATAATTTTATGGTAGTTATAATAGAAGTTAAAAAATTTTATTATTATTTATGTTGCTAATTAGAAATGGAGGAGTGAAGATTATTATGAAAAGACGTTTAATTTCAGTATTATTAATTGTAGTAATGTTATGTAATATTCAAGTACCTATGTTATCAGTATTAGGAGATACTACTAATAAAGAATTATATGATAAATATGGTATGTCAATACAAACATTATTTGAGGAGTATCCTGAATGTTTGAATAATGAAGCTTTTTTTAATTTGATGGTAGGATTTGGAGAAACATATAAAGAGGTTTTATCACACTATGAAGATCAAGCAGGAGTAGCAGCGTTTATTACTACGCTAAAGCAAGGTGGTTTAACAGTTTTTGGTAGAGAACTTCTTGCAAAAATTGGATTGACACAAAATACTCGTGATAAAATCTTAACAGAAACAGTTCAAGCATTAATGAGAGAGGCAGGAGCAAATAAAAATATTATTTATGAAATTTCATCTGAGTTAGAGGAGAATTATTCTATATTTGATGCTGGATATTCGATTGCTAATAAAGCTGCTAAAACAAAGTTTATACAAGACTTAAAAAAAGCATCCAAATATATTTCTGATAAAACAGCAGAAGACATGTTTGAATATATGACAGAGTCTGGTGATAAAATTATGGAAAAAATAGATACAGGGGTTTCTTTAAGTCAAGTTATTCTTACAACATTTCAATTGCAAGAACTGGAATTTGCTTTAATTGATCGTTTGTTAGTTCTTCTACCTGAAGAGGGATGCTTACATGAAGGGTTAGTACTTTTACATAAACAAATTGATCAAAACATTATTACTCATATTAATCAAGGAATTTTAACAGAAGGAATATTTAATTTAATAGAGGAAGCTATAAAACAAGGAGGAGAATTACTTTTTGGAAAAGGGGTTGTAGATGTTGCTAATTTAGCTATCTGGTTATTCACTGATATAATATATCAAGGAGCCACTGCGGAAGAAATTGCTCAGACTATATATTTTTGTTCATGCGTAAATGAAATTAAAGAACTTGTCGATAATAAACGGTTTGAAATTTGGAGTAAACATTATAATAATGAGAATGTTACAGAACAGGATATTGGTGATTATGAAATATTAATGTCACTTTATATTGTTACTACACGTATGACATTAGAACATGCTAAAAAGATGGCACCAAATAGTGGATTGAAAGCTCAGTGTCAAAATAACTTAGATTTGTTAAATGATTTTATGTCATATGATAATTATATTGCATTGTGTTTAAATGAGGCAAAAGAAAAAAATGATTCTTTGATTACTGAAGAAAAAGTTTTGGAAAAAATAGATAAGCTTGTAAAAATATTTAATGCTGAAAATGGAAATATGTATTTTACATCAGATGGTAATCCCGATAGAAGTCCTTATGATACATCATACGTTAATTCTGTAATCTCTTCCAGTTGGTTTAAGAAAACTTTTTCTGATTTTGGAATACCTAGTGGAAATGACATTGCAAATGTTGTTAGTAATCATTACTATCCATCAAATAAAAAAAATAATCCAGAAGGACTTCCGCGTGGAACTTCTTGTCATGGGTTTGGAACATGGGCAGTTTGGTATTTATTTGCTAGCAATAATTCAGACTTTGTTCAATTAGAGTATGTTATTTCTAATGGTGAAGATAGTACAGCAAAATTAGATTATAAGACTTTGTCTAAGTATGCAAAGCCAGGAGATTTGATACGTATTCAGTCTACTAAAGATTCTGGGTATGGACATAGTGTTATTTTTATTTCTTGTGATGAGAGAGGTGTAACTGTTTTAGATTGTAATTGGAATGTTACTTGTAATATTAGCAAACATACAATTCCTTATACAATGGACTCCCCTAGTATGGGACAATGGGGAAAGTGTCCAATAGCTATTTCTAGAGCATCGAGTTATAGTGTAAGTATTGATGACTCTGTAAATATTATAGAAATTCCTAACGGAGAACAGTGGAGAGTGGATCGTGGTTCGATGAATTTACGTATACGTAGTGGTGCTTCTACAGCATATTCTCAAGTAGGACTTGTTACTTTTCAAGATATTGTTACTGTTACAAAAACACAAGGAAATTGGGGATATATTACATATAATGGAGTGTCGGGTTGGATTTGTTTAGATTATTGTACTAAAATTGAACCAACAATAACTCAAAGACCAAATAATACATCAATACCAACAGTAACAATAGCACCAAGTAATACAAATACGACTATACCAACAACTACGCCAATATTAACTGATTTTGGATGGATAAAGGCATCAGAATGTCCTACAGATGCAAACATTGTAGACACGAAATGGACTTATACATATAAGGAAACAATAGAAGACTCTAGACCATGGATAGAGGGTTGGACTTATGGGGGAGAACGTTTAGAAACCGTTTCTAGTGGTACATTTGAGTATGCAACATTTCCAAATACATTTGATAAGTCTAGTGCAATTTATACCGGAATGTATACAAGTAAAGAAGCAGTGCCAGTAACAGATGGAACAGAAAGAAGAATTATATCTGATAATATGACAGGATATATTTATTGGCATTATTCTTATCCAGTTTCAGATAAAAGTGTTAATAATAGAATAATAGGATATTATTATAATCAGCATTTAAAGAAAGAAGTAGGGAATTGGTGTTATGTGACCAACTTTGCCGCCTTTAAATCTCCTAAAACTTATAGTATTACTGCAAATAATAAAGCAGGTGGAGGAACCATTTATAAAATTACAGATTCAGAATATATGGATTACAGTATAGCAAAAGGTTCTTACTGGTGGTATAGATTTGAATATTATACTTGCAATTATGAAGATGTAAAAACTATATATCAGCATTATAGATTAGTTAATAGAGAATCTGTAACAGAAGTAGTAGAAGGAGATACAATATCTAATGTAGTGAAGTGGGTAAAAATTGAACCAACAATAACATTAGCACCAACTAATACACCAATACCAACGGTAACATTAGCACCAACTAATACACCAATACCAACAGTAACATTAGCACCAACTAATACACCAATACCAACAGTAACATTAGCACCAACCAATACACCAATGCCAACAAGTACGCCAATACCAACTATTTCAGATTGGGTTAAAGTATCCGAATGTCCTACAGGTGCAGAAATTGTAGATATTAAGTGGACATATACAGATAAAGAAACAATAGAAGATTCTAGGTCATGGGTAGAGGGTTGGACTTATGGAGGAGAACGTTTAGAAACTGTTTCTAGTGGTACATTTGAGTATGCAACATTTCCAAATACATTTGATAAGTCTAGTGCAATTTATACCGGAATGTATACAAGTAAAGAAGCAGTGCCAGTAACAGATGGAACAGAAAGAAGAATTATATCTGATAATATGACAGGATATATTTATTGGCATTATTCATATCCAGTTTCAGATAAAAGTGTTAATAATAGAATAGTAGGATATTATTATAACCAGCATTTAAAAAAAGAAGTAGGGAATTGGTGTTATGTAACTAATTTTGCAGCTTTTAAGTCCCCTAAAAATTATACTATTGCTACAAATAATAAAGCAGGTGGAGGAACTGTTTATAAAATTACAGATTCAGAATATATGGATTATAGTATTGCAAAAGGTTCTTATTGGTGGTATAGATTTGAATACTATACTTGCAATTATGAAGATGTAAAAACTATATATCAGCATTATAGATTAGTTGATAAAGAATCTGTAACAGAGGTAGTAGAAGGAGATACGATATCCAATGTAGTAAAATGGATAAAGTATAGATAAAAAAATTAGAATATCAGAAAGAGAACTCTTGCTTTATAGAAGGTTATATTGGGTATCTATAGAGTAAGAGTTCTTTTATACGAAGGGTTTTAAAGAGGACTTGAATTATAAGATAAGAGGTAAACATAATTATATTTATGTTAGTTAGAAAAATATGAAAAATTATAAGCAACAATAGAATTGTTAGGATTAGACCATAGTAATATTCATATAGGAAAGTATTTAAAATGTTTCCAAAGGAATTATTAAAAGAAAAATTATCATTAGCAATAGCTAGTGACAAGGAACAATTAAAGCAACATGAAGAATAGAAATTTTTTACGAAAGTGAGTTATAGTGGTGCCAAAACGGTGCCAAGAATTCATGCAAATAAAAATACACTATATAAAAATGAGTATTTTATATATATTTATCCATTAAAACTATTAAAAAAACGTCATAATATGATATTCAAATATCGTGAAGGTGGTAGAACAGTAGGTTCCGGTAAGGTAGCTAAGATTATTGAGTAATCAATAAATAATATGGTAAATATAAGGCTTTCGAGAGGTTTCTCGGAAGCCTTTTTTTGATGTTAAAACAGTTTAGTATAGTAAAGTGGCTACGAAATGGCTACAAAAATTAAAAAAAGTAAATTAAAAAAGTTGATAAAAACATTTTATTGAATTATAAAAAGATAGTAGAATTGTAAAAAAATTTTATAGAAAAATTTATATGATAAATTTACAGTATCAAATAATAAATCATATTTGCAATATGAATATTTTTGTTATATAATAAAAGAAAAAGGAAGTAAGAGGAAATGGGTAGAGAAGTAACAAAAGAAATTGCTATACAACATAAAAAACAAGCTATTAGAAAAATGGGTAGTGTTTTTGAGGCTTTCATTAACAATCCTGATGATAAATATCTTAAAAAAGCAGATTTGTTGGCATATTGGTTAGAAACTTTCTCAAGTTATTTATTGGAAGAACAAAAATTTGATTATTCGAAAATACCGTTCTATAAACGTGGTGATGTTATTTCTGTTAATTTAGGGTTTAATGTTGGTAGTGAACAAGGTGGATTACATTACGCTATTGTACTAAATAACGATAATCAGCAATCATCTCCTGTAATCACAATAGTTCCGCTTTCTTCTGGCGAAGAAAGTGATACATATGAAAGAGACATCTTTTTAGGAAATGAATTATATGATAAGTTAAAATCCAAATATGATAAGTTAGATGTATTAATTCAAAAGGATATGCAAGAAGCTTTAAATCTACAAAAAATCATTCAACAATCTCTCGAAAATTTAAAAGAGAACCCAACAGAAAATACCGAAAGTGAATTAGTTAACTTGCTTGAAGTTATTGAACAAAAAATTCAAAAATTGAAGAAAGAACAAAAAACACTTAGTATTTATAACAAGGAACTTCAAAAACTTAAAAAGGGAAGTATTGCACTAATGGAACAAATTACAACTGTAAGCAAAATGAGAATATACAAACCTAAAAATGAGAATGATTTATTATATGGTATTAAGTATTCAGATGGTGCAATGGATAAAATAAATGAACAGATGAAAAAATTATTTATTTATAGTAAATAATTATTGACATTTTACATATAATAAACTATAATCTTCATACAGAGATTATTCTCTTAAACAGCGCCTATAGGGCATTAAATAAGACAGAGTTTTATGCAACCCCTTCACTTCGGTGGAGGGGTTTTGCGTTGTAAAAAGTAAGTAGGAGTTTTAATCTCCCGATTGTTTATATTTAATAAGTATATTTTCGGGTGGATTTAGTTTTAAATGTTCGTAAATTTAGTAAGTACATCCCAAAAAGCATAAGGAACTTGTAACTTCTTCTTGATATATATACTTATTTTTCTTGTGATAATTTCTTGGAAGCCCTGTTTTTTGTTCAAAAATAGTTTGTAAAGTAGCTACGAAACGGGCTACAAAAGTTTTATTTTATAGTAACATCTTTTAAATCAGCTAATCGTTTTGGGTCTGTATGGTTCTTTTTTAATACTTTGATATATTCAAATAAATCTTTTCTAGTGATATCATCTAGTACATATAAATCAGCAATCAGTTCATCTACAATAGGAAGTTCTGAATAATCAAACATGTTCATAATTTTTGCAGTACGTTGAGAAATATAGCATTTCTTTGATTTATCGGGGTTTCGATATCTTTTGTCTGTTGGTAATGCAGGAAGTGTTTCTATAATGTCATCATAAGGGTTATCTTTGCAAATAGAATCAATAGGAATATCTAGTATGTTTGAGATTTTTAATGCAGTATCAAAGCGTATGGAAGTATCTCGTTGTATAATGGAATAGAGTGTTGTTGGTGCTATTCCT
This sequence comes from uncultured Lachnospiraceae bacterium, assembly GCA_937891165.1. GTDB lineage: Bacteria > Bacillota > Clostridia > Lachnospirales > Lachnospiraceae > SIG299. The sequence goes on from CALAEX010000233.1 coordinate 16,862, forward strand.
ACTCGTCTAGCTAATTCTTTTACTGTCATATTTTTTCTATCAAGTATATCTTTTAAGTTTTTTCCATATCCCATAAGTAAAGTACCTCCAAGTTCTATGTTATATATGATTTAGGAAATCTTTATTATTTTTTAGTATAACATTAAAGTGAAAAGTATGCAATTCGTAAAATAGAGAGAAAATTGAATAAAATTGTTGACAAAATACGCAATGCGTAATAAAATGAAATTGCTATAGTACGAAATGAGTATTATAACAATAAATAATACGAAAGGAGTATTTCTATGAAAAAGACGAACTATATGATGAGTGTAGAAGATGTGGTGGCAGAGTTAGGAGTGTCCAAGCAGAAGGGGTATCGTATCATTCGGCAGTTGAATGCAGAGTTGGAGGCTGCTGGTTTTATGACAGTTCAGGCGAAAATTCCAAGAACTTATTGGAGTGAGAGATTTTATACTGGAAAGCAAACAGTAGGATAGGAGATAGTAACATGGCAGTATCAAAAGAAGCAGATAAGGGAACGTGGACATCTCAAATTTGGGTAGTAGATTGGCAAGGAAAGAAAAAGCATAAGAAAAAGAGAGGATTTGCTACTAAAAAAGAAGCATTAGAGTGGGAGCGTTCTATTTTACTTACAGCAAAGTCAGATATGAGTATGAAATTAATAGATTTTGTGGATATTTATTTTAGAGATAAGGAAAATGAGTTGAAACAACGAACTATTCGGAACAAGAAGTACATGATAGAGCAATATATTATTCCATCTTTAGGTGATAGACCAATGGATAGTATTACACCTGCTGATATTATTCAATGGCAAAATATGATTCGAAGTCAGGGATTTAAGGAAACTTATCAGAGAATGATTCAAAACCAAATGACAGCATTGTTTACTCATGCAACAAAAATATACGATTTGAAAGAAAATCCTTGTTCCAAAGTGAAAAGAATGGGTAAAGCAGATGCCGATAAGAAACAATTACAGTTTTGGACAGTAGAGGAGTTTTCTAAGTTTATTCAGACATTTGAAAAAGGCAGTAGATATCATGTGTTGTTTGATTTTCTTTTTTATAGTGGTTGTAGAATTGGAGAAACATTAGCACTTACATTAAATGATTTTGACTTTCAAAAGAATACAGTTTCTATTACAAAAACTTATTTTCGTCATCATGGAATCGATGAAATTACAACACCAAAAACAGAAGAATCGGTTCGTAAGATTGTTATTCCAAAGTTTCTTGTAGAGGAAATAAAAGAATATGCACATACTTTTTATAAATTGCCTGTAACGGAAAGATTATTTCCAATCGTGCCAGAAGCTGTACAACATGTCATAAAAAGATATGCAGATAAGGCGGGGGTAAAACGGATTCGTGTACATGATATTCGGCATTCGCATTGTGCATATTTGATTCATCAAGGTGTACAACCTATGATTATTAAAGAACGTTTAGGGCATAAAGATATTAAAATTACTTTAAATACATATGGACATTTATATCCTTCGGAACAAGAAAAAGTAGCACAGATGTTAGATAAACAATGGGAACAAAAAATAAATGCCCCTGCTGGGAACAGGGACATTTTGGAGTAAGAAAAGCAGAGCTTTTGCGTACTCATACTCGCAAAGTAAGTATAGCAAAAGCTCTTTCTTTTGGCAATAGTCTAACAGTATAAAAAAATTTCTTATCTTAACTAAATTAAAGAAGATTACTTTTTAAGTGGGTGAAAAGCACGAAATCGTGGATAAAGAAATTTTTTTGTATCATATAATTTTTGGAAAATATAAGTAATATTACAAATAATGGACTATGGATTTTGAAAGGAGCTTTTATGGAATCTATTTTTGTACAGATAAAAGGACAGATTACAGCAAGAGCCGTTGTAGAAGGCTATGGTTTAAAGGTTAGAAGAAATGGTATGGCTTGTTGTCCTTTTCATAATGATAAACATCCAAGTATGAAGATTGATAAGAATTATCATTGTTTTGCTTGTGGTGTTGGTGGTGATGCGATTGATTATGTATCTCGTATGTATGGATTGTCTCAATATAATGCAGCATTAAAGTTGATAGAAGATTTTCATTTGCCAATAAAAGTAAAAGGAAAACGAAAATTAAATATACAAGAAAGAGAATGTATTCAAAAGGAGAAGCAAGAACGAGAAAAATTCATTAGTATTAAAGAACGTTTTCAACAATGGTGTAATGAAACAATAGAATTATTAAAAAATAGTATTGCACAAGTTAAGCAAGTTGGTATTTTTCTTATGGATAAGTTGCCTATCATAGTTTTTTCAGAAGATTATGCACAAATGCTTCATGCAGAACCCTTTCTTTATTATTGGTTAGATATTTTGTGTATGGGAACTGTGGAAGAAAAACAGGAATTATTTTTGAATGGTAGAAAAGAGGTGGAATGTATTGTTGGGAGAATCCGAACATGTGGAAAATGTATCATGGAGCAAAATCGGGGAAGTATTTGATACGGAAATGAGTACAGTAGAAGAAATTCAAGCAGATTTAGCAAGAAGTGAGAAAGGGAGCATTTGTCAAACTATCAATAATTGTATGATAGTGCTTCAACGTGACCCAGTGTTAAAAGGTAAAATTAGAAAAAATGAATTATCAGGGAAAATTGATATGATTGGAGTTGTTGGTTGGGAACGAAATTCTGTGTGTTTAACGGATACTGATATGTATCAAATGCAATGGTATTTAGAAAAAAACTACAATTTGAAAAATGATAAAACTATCAATAAAGCAATACATATCGTGGCAAATGAAAATAAATATCATCCTATTCGTGAATATTTGGAACAGTTAAAATGGGATGGACAAAAACGTATCGAAACGCTTTTACCAAAGTATTTAGGTGTAGATGATAATTTTTATACAAAAGAAATGATGAAGTTGTTAATGTTAGCAGCAATTTCTAGAGTGTATGAACCAGGATGTAAGTTTGAAATTATGGTATGTTTAGTAGGTGGACAAGGTGCAGGAAAATCTACATTTTTTCGATTTCTTGCAATTAAAGATGAATGGTTTTCCGATGATTTAAAACGAATGGATGATGATAATGTGTATCGAAAAATGCAAGGACATTGGATAATTGAAATGTCTGAAATGATTGCTACGGTAAATGCAAAAAGCATTGAGGATATTAAATCATTTATTAGCAGACAAAAGGAAACTTATAAAATTCCATACGAGACACATCCAGAAGACAGACCAAGACAATGTGTGTTTGTAGGAACTTCGAATAGTATGGATTTTCTTCCACTAGACCGTACAGGAAATCGAAGATTTGCACCAATACAAGTGCATCCAGAAAGAGTAGAAATACATATTTTAGAAGATGAAGTAAAGGCAAGAGCATACATACGTCAAGCATGGGCAGAAGCAATGGAGTTGTATCGTAAAGGTTCTTTTGAGTTGAAATTGTCAAAAGAAACGGAAAGCTATTTGAAAGAATTGCAAAAAGAATTTATGCCGGAAGATGCCAAAGTTGGAATGATACAGATTTGGTTAGATGAATTAAAATCAGATTATGTATGTAGTGTCATGATTTATAAAGAAGCATTTCAACATGAATATGATACACCAAAAGATTGGGAACTAAAAGAAATCAATAACATTATGAATCATAGTATTGTCGGATGGGAAAAAATATCTTCGCATAGATTTACTGGATATGGAACACAAAGAGGATGGCGTAGAATACCAATACAAAATGAATTTCAAACATTACCAAAAGGAGCAACCGTTCCTTTTGATAAAAAATAGTTTTTTTCATGCTGTTTACAAATTTCGTTTACATCACATTGTTTACAAGAATGTAAACAGAATGGTTTGCAGAAGATAGCAGTAATCATAAGGGTTTGCAAAAATGTAAACAAAGTAAACGATAAATTTTTGAAACAAGATTTGTAAACAAAGAGCTATAAACAGAGTAAGAAAAAAGTAATGGAGTAAATAGAAAATGATAAAAATTTCAAGTAATCATTTTTATTTACATAAGTAGCGTGTGTCATATTTTGTATTGTAATCTCAAAAAAAGTGGAAACATTACGAAAGAAGCAAAGAAACTATGAAAAGCTCTCGGCGTTTGAGAGCGAAATATACCCATCGCACAAAACTAAAGTTTTATGCTCTGTGTATTTCGCCCTGTCGGGGGAATAAAAACAGATAAATAAGATATAAGAAAACCTATGTAAAATATTGATTTTATATAGATTTTTTGGTATAATAA
>CALAEX010000234.1 GCA_937891165.1 uncultured Lachnospiraceae bacterium
ACGGAACAGTAGGATATACGGGTGGTGTGAATATTGCGGACGAGTATATTAACGAGATTGTGAGATTTGGACATTGGAAAGATACAGCAATCCGGTTGGAAGGGGAAGCGGTATGGGAGTTGACGAAGTTGTTTCTTGTAGACTTTGGTATTAACGTAAAAAATTACCAATAACAAGAAATGATTGGTATCCGGGACAACAAAATATTTTGGCACAAGGATATATGATTCCGTTTGGAGATGGTCCTCATCCAATTTATGAACGTAGAGTTGGAAAAAGCGTGATTCAAAATATGCTCTCTGGTGCTACGAGATATGCATGGATGACTTCACCCTATCTGATTATAGACAATGACCTTTGTATTAGTTTGGAAAATGCTGCATTTCGTGGTGTGGATGTATCAATGTGATGCTGTGAAATCATTGAAAGCGGATATGGAAGATACGTTTACAAAGTGTATTGAAGTGACACCGAATATGCTGAAAATCAATCTGTTGCAAAGGTTTATTCGTGCAGTAGTGCGTATTTTTGCTCCAATGTTATAAGAGAAAGAAAGTTAGGGCGTAAAAAATGAATGCGATTGAAATTAGAAACTTATCTAAAAGTTTTCGTGGAATGTATGCGGTTGACCATTTAAATATGACAGTTCCTATTGGTGCAATCTATGGTTTTATTGGTGAAAATGGTTCAGGTAAATCCACTACCGAAAAACTAATTTGTGGGCATCTTGTACCAGATAGTGGAGAAATCAAACTGTTTGGTAGAGATTATACTGATGCAGGAGTTCGAGTAAGAGTTGGTGCTTTAATTGAGAATGCAGGATGTTTTTCGGGTTCTAGTGTGTATCAAAATTTGATGATGCAGGCAATTAATTTGAATCTTGAACATCGTGATGAAGAGATTAACCGAGTGCTGAAAATTGTTCGTATGGAAGATTCGGCTAATATGAAATTCAAAAGTTGTTCTCTTGGTATGAAGCAGAGAATCGGTATTGCAATGGCTCTGCTTGGACATCCGACTTTATTGGTACTCGATGAGCCTATTAACGGTCTGGATGCAGATGGTATGCGTATTATGCGTGAGGTTCTTTTAGATGTTACGAAGAACTATGGTTGTACGGTTGTAATTTCTTCTCATATTCTTGGAGAACTTGAAAAAGTTGCAACTCATTATGGTATTATCCGTGGCGGTAAAATGATAAAGGAAATGACGGCAAAGGAACTAGAAGCAAGCTGTCGTACTTATACGGCACTTCAGACGAAAGATAGGAATCGTACAAAAATGTTGCTTGGCTGTAAGTATTCCCGTGTGGAAGAAGAGGAGGCGGGCTATATCCGAGTGTACGATAAGACAAGTCCCGAAGAAATTGTTATTTATCTTTATGAAAATGGAATTCTTGTCAGTGAGATTAAAACTGATAAAATCGGATTGGAAGAATACTATATTGATTTGATGAAGGAGGGCAGATAACATGGAAACAAAATTTGAACATAATACATTTGGCAAACGTCTTGGTAGTATGCTGAAAGTAGATTTCCGTAGGATGTTTACAATGCCTTTCGTTTATATTATGGTAGGTGCATGTTTTGTAATGCCAATCCTTATACTTGTTATGACAACGATGATGGATGGTACGGTTTCAGTCAATCCACAAACAGGTGAGGAAACTATAGTGGAAGGTTTTGATGATGTATGGCAGATTATTGGCTCGGTCAATGATGATACAGCTACAAGCACAAAAACAGCAGCAATGGATATGAGTATGACAGCAATGTGTAACATCAATATGCTATACTTTTTTATAGCGGTTCTTGTATGTGTCTTCGTTGCGGAGGATTTTAGAAGTGGATATGCGAAAAATTTATTTACAGTTCGTGCAAAAAAGGAGGATTATGTAATTTCCAAAACGCTTGTTTGCTTTGTAGGCGGAGCACTGATGATTCTTGCGTTTTTCATTGGTTCTATGCTTGGTGGTGCAATTTCAGGACTTCCATTTGATATGGTAGGCTTTAGTATGGGAAATATAGTGATGTGTATTCTTTCTAAAATGCTCCTTGTGTCAGTATTTGTGTCAATTTATCTTATAATGAGTGTTGTGGCAAAGCAGAAACTTTGGCTTTCGCTCCTTTTGTCATTTATGGTAGGAATGTTTTTATTTATGATGATTCCTATGCTTACACCTCTCAATGCTACGTTTGGAAATGTTCTCCTTTGTATTGTTGGTGGAGTATTGTTTAGTATAGGATTTGGAGCAATTAGTAATGTGATATTGAGAAAGAGTGACCTGCTCTAATAATAAAAATAATTATAGTATAAAAGGCAACGTCAGAAATTTGGCATTGCCTTTTTGTTTTTTTGAAAAAAGGTAAAATGTAAACAAAACTTTAACATTTGTGTGTTATGATATAGATAAATAAGAGAAGGAGAAAGTAATTATGTTTAAGATATTAGTAGTAGAAGATGAGAGAGAATTAAATAAAACGATATGTTCCTTTTTAAATCACAGAGGATATGAGGCAATAGGTTGTTTTAATGCAATGGATGCTTATGATGCATTTTCTAAGAATATAGTTGACATTATTGTATCTGATATTATGATGCCAGGTATAGATGGTTATGAATTTGCAAGAAATGTTCGTGAATTAAATGAGAATATTCCAATTCTTTTTATGACGGCTCGTGATGATATTGCATCAAAGCAACGAGGATTTCGTATTGGTATAGATGATTATATGGTAAAGCCGATTGATTTGGATGAACTATTTTTACGCATTGGAGCACTTCTTCGTCGAGCAAAGATTGCTTCTAATAGGAAATTAGAAGTTGGTGTTTTTGTAATGGATGCAGATGAACATACTGCTTATTTGAATGAGGAAGAAATACCGATGACGAATCGAGAGTTTAGTATTCTTTATAAATTGTTGTCCTATCCGAAAAAGACTTTTACAAGAACACAGTTAATGGATGAATTTTGGGAGGCGGATACAGAAACAACACCGAGAGCAGTAGATGTATATATGACAAAATTGCGTAGTAAATTAGCAAATTGTGATTCCTTTGAAATTGTGACAGTACATGGATTAGGATACAAGGTGGTGCTAAAGTGAGTACAGTAAACCAGTGGTATAAGATACTGCGAGCTATCTATAGATATTTACTCTTTTTTTTACTTGTGGCATTTCTTGTGACTTGTTCTACAATGTTATTTGTTTCTACTTTGGCTGATACATTAAAATTGGAGCTTACAAAAGAAAATATCAATGTGGCAGCTAAGCTTACATTTGCGAATGTCATTTTATTAAGTACATTATTTACTCTTATTGATGCAATTCGAAGGAGATTGACAACAGAGAGAATTACAAAGCATATTGCAGAGGCTGCTAAGAAAGTGGTGCAAGGAGATTTTAGTGTTCGAATTGCTGCGGTAAATCGGTTTGGTGCGGATGAAAAATTTAATGAAATTATTGATTGTTTTAATATGATGGCAGAAGAATTGGCAGGTGTGGAAACACTTCGAACCGATTTTATTGCGAATGTATCACATGAAATGAAAACACCACTTTCCGTTATGCAGAATTATGGTACACTTTTGCAAGTACCAGATTTGGATAAAGAAAAGCGAATAGAATATGCAAAGGGTGTTACAGATGCTTCTCGTCGTCTTGCTGATATGATAACAAATATTTTGAAGCTCAATCGTTTGGAAAAGCAACAGATTTATCCTAAAACAGAAGAATATGACCTTGGAGAACAACTGTGTGAATGTTTACTTCATTATGAAACTGTATGGGAAAAGAAAAATATTGAAATAGAAACAGAAATTGAAGAAGATGTAAAGGTAAATATGGATGGAGAACTTTTATTTCTTGTTTGGAACAATCTTTTTTCTAATGCATTTAAGTTTACGCCAGAAGGTGGTAAGGTATCGGTTATTTTGGAAGCCACAAAGAATCATGCAATTGTCAAGGTAAAAGACACAGGATGTGGAATGACATCAGAGGTTGGTGCACATATTTTTGAGAAGTTCTATCAAGGGGATATCTCTCACGCAATGCAGGGGAACGGTTTAGGACTTGCACTTGTAAAACGTGTTGTAGATATTATGCATGGTGAGATTAGTGTGGAAAGTTCACTTGGAAAGGGAAGTGTTTTTACTGTAAAATTTCGGAGGATATGATAGAGATGAAGGATTGGAAAACGATAGGGAGGAAGTTTTTATTTTTACCACTGTGGTTGATACTAATTTTAACAGTTATTAGTACAATAGCACTTGTTGCCGTTTTTGTAAAAGGTTGGGATACCATGCCGATAGCGTATGTTGTTTATGTTGTTTCTTTTTATACACTTACCATAATATGCCTTGCTTGCTGGAAGACAATTCCAAGGTATTATAAAAGCATTAAAGGAAGAGTATATGACAATAAATATGCCAATCGATATTTCACAGATGCAGCATTTAAGACGCATGTAACGTTGTATCGTTCTCTTTTTATTAATTTGATATATGTTGTAGTGAATGCAGTTTCGGCAATTTTATATAGTACTCATTGGTTTGCTATTTTTGCTGTTTATTATGCGATTATGGCGATAATGCGATTTTTGTTGGTTCGTTATGTAGGAAGAAATCCGATTGGAAAAAGTCGTTTAGGAGAATTAAAACGTTCTAGACTTTGTGCTTATATTTTAATGACAGTGAATTTAGCTTTGTCCGGTGCAGTACTTATGATGGTCTATTATAATCGTGGTTTTGAGTATCAGGGATTTTTAATTTATGTAATGGCAATGTATACGTTTTATATTACAGCAATGGCTATTAAAGATATGGTAAAATATCGCAAGTATCAAAGTCCTGTGATGTCTATGTCTAAAATAATTCAAATGGCAGCAGCATTATTTTCTATGCTCTTCCTCGAAACAGCCATGTTTTCACAGTTTGGTGCGGATACATCTTTCAAGTTAAAACAAAATATGATTATGGCAACAGGTGGTGTTATTAGTGTGATAGTTGTCATAATGGCAGTATATATGATTGTTCGTTCTACACAAGAGATTCAAAAACTCAAATCGAATAGCAGAGAACTATAAAAAAGAATTAAAAAAGGGGCTATTGGGAAATAGATAAAACAAAGGATTTACTTGTAGTAGTTCTATTTCCCAATAGCCTCTTTTAGGATAAGGTATTTCTAAATAAGATTAATTGTAATTTTTTGTATGATTTTCTAGCATAGTTAATAAAGAAATCATAGGCATAATTAATATGCCACAAAAAAAATTGCTTATACCATGAAGGCAATCCCATGGTAATCCGGCGATAATCCAAGCAATCATTCCATTTAAGTCTAATCCATATAAAATGGCTTGGGCGGGAGCATATAATGTACCAAATAAAAATCCATGAGCAGAACATAAGAGCATATATACAAAAGGCTTTATTTTTTTTGGCATTTGTTTTGGTAGAAGCATAACGATTGCCCAAAGTACTGTCCATATATATAGATAAGGTATCCACCATGTAGCAAAACCACAGAGTATTCCGTTGAGTAATACATAAATATAAATAGGATATAATGCTTTATAGCGATACACTACAGTGAAAACAATCGTAAACATACTTAATAAATGTATATTAGGGGCAATTTCCATCAGTAGTTTAGAAGCGTACATCAGTGCTCCGAGCATAGAAAATATGGTTAATTCTCTTGTAGTAAGTTTCATTACTTTTCAACTTTAAAGGAGTATGTATCTCCTGCGGTAATTTTAGTAGTGTCTACGCCGGATAGTGCATAAGTATCATTTACATAAAATGCCCAGTATGTTTGGTCTACATCATAATCAGCGGTAATTTCATTGACTGTTTTGACATAAAGACCATACGCACCATCTTCCCCTTTGATTAGGTCAAGTTCTAATAAAGCTTCTCCAACCATTTCTTTGTCTGTATGAATCTCAAACAATGTTTCATTTCCATCTTTGTCTACTACAGTAAAAGGAAATGTAGTTTCACCTTCACCAAGCACAGTAATATCAGAAGGTGATTTTTGTGTGTCTTGTGTAGTTGTCTGAGAATCGTTGTTGTTTTTTTCATTACAACCAGTTGTACTAAATGCCATAGCCACAATCAGCATTATACAAAGGAGCAATGGAGTTTGTTTTTTGTTTTTTGCTTTCATTTGCATAGTTGTTCTCCTTTTTTTGTTTTATTTCCTCTCTTTACTGGCACTCGCAGTCTGTTTTTTGAGGATATTTTGTCCGAATATTTCGACTTGACACGCACTTAACCAACCTTCTCAGGAATACCCAATGGTTTGTCTCAAAATGTGGCTTTTGATAAGATTAATGCATAGATAAATGTGTCTTACGGCGACGGGCTCGTATAGGAATTTCACCTATTTCCTCGAACAAAAAGGTTATATCATAATTTATTATAAAATTCAAGATTAATTTATCTGTATATAAAGTAAGGTTTTGCTTGTTTTTCTAGGAGGCTTCTGTTAAACTATATTTATTCCCAAAATGCAGACAAGTAAAAAAATTTTTCTTGACAAAAGAAGAAAAAGACAGTAAAATAAGAACAATAGTTCGAGAACAAGCATTCGATTGTTGGAGGTAATAAAATGGCAGATAATGATAAGTTAAAGGCATTGGAGTCCGCTTTGGGCCAAATAGAAAAACAATATGGTAAAGGTTCTGTGATGAAACTGGGGGATAGAGCAGCTCGTATGAATGTAGAGGCAATTCCTACAGGTTCTTTAAGTTTGGATATTGCTCTTGGAGTAGGTGGCGTTCCAAAGGGTCGTATTATTGAAATTTATGGACCAGAATCAAGTGGTAAAACAACAGTAGCATTGCATATGGTAGCAGAGGTACAAAAGCGTGGTGGTATTGCAGGATTTATTGATGCAGAACATGCATTAGACCCAGTATATGCAAAAAATATTGGAGTAGATATTGACAATTTATATATTTCTCAGCCTGACAATGGAGAACAAGGACTAGAGATTACAGAGACTATGGTGCGTTCTGGAGCAATTGATATTGTAATTGTAGACTCTGTAGCTGCACTTGTTCCAAAAGCAGAAATTGAAGGGGATATGGGGGATTCTCATGTAGGTCTTCAGGCAAGATTGATGTCTCAGGCACTTA
>CALAEX010000235.1 GCA_937891165.1 uncultured Lachnospiraceae bacterium
GCGGCCTCGACCTTGGCAAGGTCGCGCTCCACCAACTGAGCCACTCGCGCATATTTACTAACTTATTTATTTTTCTGTGTTTTCCCTCAAGCACAAACATAGTATACAACACAAAAACAAATTTGTCAACAACTTTTTTAAAAATTTTTTTAAATAGTGTATTGACAGATTTTCTTGCAAATGCTACAATAAAAATAGGAAGGCACTACCGATAGACGGCTAGTCCAAAATTTAGTTACAAAGAAGTAATCTTACCTTGGTCGGGGCGGTTACTTTTGTCCACTATAATAGAAGTACTAAATCAATAAGGAGGATGAACTATGGATGAAATCATTGACCAAATTACCTTAACTTTAGATGATGACAGTGAATTGTTATGTAATGTACTTGCAACATTTCCTGCTATTGTAAACGGCAAGAAACAGATGTATATTGCATTACTTTCTACAGATGCAACACCAGAAAGTGAAATTTATCTATACCGTTTTATAGAAAATGGAGATGATATTGACTTACAAAACATTGAAGATGACAAAGAATTTTACATCGTATCCGATGCTTTTGATGAATTACTTGAAGAAAAAGAATTTGATGAACTTTTCGAAGAGGAAGAAAATGAAGAATCTTTTGATTCCTACAAGATTATACAATTAAAAGTAAAAGATAAATAATATCCACTACAACACTCTGTAGTGGATATCTCATTTTTATCTTATTTTACTGTTACAGATGTAATATGAGGATTTGGACCTTCATACCAATATAAAAATCCTTCCATATCAATTACATCGCCAACTTTTAAATTCTTCACTGCCTGATATACATCTGTTGTATTATCACATAAATAAGACTCTACAGTAAAGGAATATGTCTGTCCATTTAAAGAAACATTGAAATACAAATCATCTCCATCTTGACCAGAACCATTCCATTTATACAAGAAAGCTACATCATTTCCATTTTCGTCCTGACCCGCTGCTTCTACTGTCATACCCTTAAAAGCTACGAACTCATTCTGATGCTGAATTAATTCGTCTGTTCCAAGTAAAGATGTTACATCTTTTGCTTTAGCTACATAATTACCTTCGCCTATTTCAAAAGTAGCATCTACAATTTCAATTTCACCAGACCATTCTGCCTTATATCCAGTTACTTTAATCTTTGTACCTGTTGTTAACTTGTTATAATCTTCTTCAGAACAAGGCATATCATAAATGAAGTAAGCTCCATCCTTATCCTGTGCATAAATAGTAGCTTTATCTTGCCACCAACCCTGCTTTGCTTGAACATATGCCTCAATTACAACTTCGGCATCTAATTCTGCTGCTATGTACTCATCATAAGTCATAACACCTTCTGATTTTACATCAGTGTCATTTGCACTTCCACAACCAGCGAAACAAAACGCAAGAGTAAGTGCTAACAATAATGCTGTTAATTTCTTCATTTTGAATCTCCTTCTTTCTATAAAAGTTTTTATTGCTTTTTTGACGCTATCATTATACATCAAAACAAGAATTAATCAACTATTATTTTATTTTGTTTTTTAATTTTTTCGACTTTATTTTTAAAGAAACGACATAAAAAATCATAAGTATCCAAGCTCCCACCAAAGTAGAAAGTAAAATTACTGCCGTTTGAGGTAATTTTCCTAATTCCGCTTTTCCTGCTACTGTACCATTTTGACTACCATCCAAATTCAAACGATACAAAGAAGTCATATCAGAAAACAATTTTTCAAAATATTCTTCATTGATTTCTTGTTTTCGTTTTACGGATTTTGCCACATTTTCTATCATCTGTCCTGCGGCATCACGAAGGGAAGTAGAACCATTAAATACAGGAGTCACAAACGTATCTTCTATATGACGCAACAACAATTTAGAAGCATTTATTTTCACATCATAGTACAGTTCGTTATCTTCTCCACATCTTGCTAAATAATCTTGATATTCTGCCGACTCTTGTGCTTTTTTTGTCACTGGCAAATACCCTTCGGTTTGTGAATATGCAATCTGTACTTCATTTGTCAATAAATACTGAGCAAATAACCAAGACGCTAATACTTCCTGTGCATCTGTTTTATTAAACACACAAACGGATGGACCTTGTGAAATCATTTTTGGATTTTCTGTATCAAACTGTGGAATTTCCATAACTACTGTTTCAAACTTTACTAACTTATCCTCACTAATATCAGAAAGTGGTGCATAAGTTCCCATCCACGTTGCACCCGCAGTAGAATCGACAGCAAATACACATTGTCCTGCATTTAAAAAATTCGCTGGATAACTAGAAATCTTAAATGTAGAAAATGCTCCTGTCTTTGCATGTTCTGCAACAGTACTCAATAATTCTTTTGTTACGTCATTAAAAATCTGAATTTCTCCTTGTTCGGAAGAATATCCTGCACCTTTTTGCTTTAACATTTGAATCATCATATTATCGGTAGACTTATAAATAAATGGAATCATAACTTTTTGTCCATTTAATAAAAAGTTCCCTTCAGCATCTTGTGCCATCGCAGCCTCAGATACTTCCCATACGAAATCCCAAGTCAATGTCTCTGGCAATGTATACCCTAACTTCTCTACATACGTTTTATTGACATAACAAGTTTCTGTCGAACGCATAAAAGGCAATGCATAATGACTTCCATCAATCGAACATTCCTCTAAAAATTTAGGCACAACTTCTTCTTTCAATGGAGAATCAAATCGCACTTCACTTCCAGAAAGACCATACTTTTCATGCTGTAATAATTCATCTAAAGCTACCACACTATTTCTACCTGTCATATACGTTGCAATATGGTCAGGATAAGTAATGCAGACATTTGGTGTTGTATTGGTTGCAATATTTGTAATTACATCATTATAGATTCGTCCATAATCCGTATATAGACGTAAGGTTACTGTAATATTTGGATACAATGCTTCAAAATCAGCAATGGCTTTTTCATAAATTTGTGTCTGCGTTTTATTTGTATCATTTTTTGCCCAAAATACAATTTCATAGTTTCTAGAAGTATCAAACTCCTCTGGAATGACAAAGGACTCCATGCCCCTAGAGCCATGACAACCAGTAAGTACGCATAACACAAACATCATTGTCAACAGAAGCGGTATTCTTTTTCGTAATCGCATCATCCTTTGATTCCTCCTCTAGATACACCTTCCATAATCTTTTTATGAAATACTAAAAATAATATAATCAATGGCAACGAAATAACAACGACTGCTGCCATCATCGCTGGAATATTTTCTCGACCGAAACCATTTTCTCGAATCGTTTGAATTCCATTTGATACAAGATAATACGCTTCATCATCCGTTACGAGTCTTGGCCATACATAAGCATTCCAACATTCAATTACTTTTAAAATCGTAATTGTAATAATCGTTGGTCTGCAAATTGGTATCATCACTTTCCATAAATACTTCATATCTGATGTTGCATCTGCTTTCGCTGCATAATATAGTTCATCTGGCACTTGTTCAAAATTTTCCTTTAACAAATAAATAAAGAACACAGATAATACAGAAGGTAAAATTAACCCTAAAAAACTATTACGCATATCCAAATTTGTAATCGTTACATAATTTGTAATAATGACAAGTTCTGTTGGAATCATCATTAAAGAAAGTAATCCTGTAAATGCTAAATTCTTCCCTTTAAAATTTAACCTTGCAAAAGCAAATGCTGCAAGAACTACAACAACTAACATAATTGCAGTTGTCACTACAGTAAATATAATTGTATTCAAAAAATACTTTGCTAATGGTACTAATGTAAACGCATCAATATAGTTTTGTATCGTTGGTGCTGTTATAAAAAAGGTCGGATAAAACTCCGAATTATACGAACTATAACTTTTTACCGAAGTCAAAAGCATCCAATAAAAAGGAAACAATACAACTAATGCCCAAATAGTCAACAATATGTAAATTACTATAGTTTTTATATTGCCACGAATTTTCGCAGACTTTTCTATTTTTTTAATATCCATCATTCTACCTCTTATTAGTAATGCACATGCTTTTTGCTAATTAATAAATTAATACCTGTAATTGTCATTACAATTGCAAACAATATAATGGCAGCGGCTGATGCATAGGACGGATAGCCCCCACTATTTCCATATAACATATCATACACATAACCAACAATCGTATTCATCTCTGCTGCATTCAAATCGGTACCAAACAATGCAACTGCATCACTATATGCCTTAAATGCTCCAATAAAACCTGTAATAATTAAATAAAAAATCATCGGAGAAATCATTGGTAATGTTATTTTCATAAATGTTCGAAACTTTGATGTACCATCTACCTTTGCAGCCTTATAATAATCTTCATTTACGGATGCTAACGCATTGGTCAAAATTAGAATTTTAAATGGTAATACGACCCAAACTGTATAAAAACAAAGTACAAACATTTTCGCCCAATAAGGACCATCCATAAAATCAATCGAATTTCCACCAAACCAATTGATAATCAAATTCACAAGACCATCCGTATATGGCGTCTTTTTAAATAAAATCATAAATACAAGACCAACCGCAAGGGTATTTGTCACATAAGGTAAAAAATAAATGGTTCGATATAAATTTTTCAATGCTTTAATCGAATGTAATCCTATGGAAATCAACAATGCCAAGGCAGTTGAAATTGGAACTGTAAAAATAACTAAAATAAATGTATTTTTCACAGCCTGTAAAAAATAAGGGTCATGCAATACATAGGAATAATTATAAAGTCCTACGCCAAAAAATGTCTGAGATGCGGAATTATATCCTTCCTCAAACGAATAGATGAAAACATCAATTAAAGGATATACCATAAAAACACCTAAAAAAACAAATGCAGGTAATAAGTATAACCATCCTTTGATATCTTCTTTGAATAGTTTTTTCCACACATTCTTCATAGTTGCACCTTCTTAAAATTATAATACTATTATTATAGTCGCACACTGTTTTCTTTTCAAGAAAATTCTTCCCACGAAAGGGAAATCATAGAACTATTTCTTTCTTTTCCATTGTCAAATAAAAAGCGTACATATTCTGGAAATGCTTTTTTATTGATAGAAGTCTTTGGATTTTTTAAATGAACTATTGTTAAAGCCAAACAATCTTTCACAAAACCAGCCTCTATTTTTCTTATCTTTTCTGGTATTGTAAGTTCCCTCAAACTTTTACACCGAAATAAAATGGGATTTTCAAATTCTATCTCTGAACAATTCGGAAACACCATTTGTATCACACCTACTTCTGTAAATGCATACTTATCAATTTTTTTCACATTATCTGGAATGATAATACTTCGTACATCATTTTGATAAAACGCATAAGGTGCTATTCGATAAATATTGTTTGGTAACTCCGCTTTCATTGCAAAACTATCATAAAAAGCCGAGAGCAATACTCCATTGACACATACATAGTTACTTTGTTCTCTCTGCCTTTTTATCCATGCGGTACCCTCGAAGGCTTCTGCTCCAAAGGAACAAACAGAAGTAGGAATTTTTATTTCACATAAATTCTTTAATCCAAAAAAGGCACGTTCTCCAATGGTTTCTACTCCTTCTGGAATCTCTATTCGTACGAGAACTTCTTTTCTTTCTGAGGTCGAAAAGGCATTTTGTCCAATTTCCGTTACTCCATCAGGAATCACAATATAGTTACTTCCAATTTCGCATCTTTCTAAAATGCCATTCCGAATACAAAATTCTGTATCTTTATTGATATGTTCCTGTTCTTTTTGAATCTGTTCTTGTTTTGCTAATTCTTCTGCTTCTTGTTGCTTTTTTCGCATTACTTGTTCTAAATTTTCTTGTTCTTTTCTCCTTGCTTTCTCCTTTTCTTTTTGTTCTTGTTCAAATTGTTGATATCCTTGTACAATTATCTTTTCCTCTTTTAAATTAGAACAATGTAAAAAAGCATCTTTACTAATGACTATTTGTTCTGAACCAAATACAATTTCCTTTAAACAACTACAATGTTCAAACGCTCTACTTTCTATTCGTTGTAGAGATTGTGGCAATACTACCTTTTCTAATTTAACACAATTACGAAATGTTCCCCTCTCTATTTTAGAAATTCTCGACAAAATTTCGATACTTGTTACATTATCTAAGCCTGCAAAAGCTAACTGTTCTATTTTTTTTACACTCACTGGTAAAATCAAAGAGGTTACCATTACCTTTGTATCGGGACGTAAAAACGCTTCTCTTTTTATTACTTCTACACTCTCTGGTACAATCACACGCTCTGTCTTCACTAAAACATCTTTTAATTTCCCTTGCTCTATCCAAAATAGATTGCCTTGATAACATTCATACTGTTCTTCTAATTCCTCTTGTTGAACTTCCTCCCTTTGCACTAACGCAGAACTATAAAAAGATTTCATACCATGTTCTATCCAATCCTTTATCCTTTCGGATTGCATTTCAATACACTCTGTAAAAGCATCTTTGTGTATCCTCACATCATACGAAGCATATTGTATTTCCTTTAATTGGGTACATCCTGCGAACGCACCACTTTCAATACTCCGAATAGAATCTGGTAATACAACTTTATTTAGATTTTTACAATCTCGAAATAAATCTTTTTCTATTTTTGTCAAACCTGATAAAATTTCTACACTCTTTAATTTTTTGCACTCTGCAAATGTTTCTTTCTCTATTTCCTTCACCGTAGAAGGTATCCATAACTTTTCTATCTTATGCTTTGCCCGATGAAATATAGAAAATCCGTTTAAAAAAGCCTCTTTTGTAATAACCCTTACCCCATTTGGAATAACTACATTTTTATTATTAATCTTTACTTCTTCTAATATTTCATTTTTAATTAAAAATAAATTGCCTCTATAAGAAATCACTCATATCAACCTTCCTTTCCATAGAACAAATTTTCTCACTTCTACTTTATTCTATTTTTTTCTTTTTTACAATACCTAAATCTAAAATAAGCTTACTCACAAAATACATTTTCGTATTCTGTAAGTAAGCTTATTTCTACTTTACTTACTCTAATCTTCAATAAATTTTTTGAACAGATACTATCAAGACGGGCTTTTATAAAATCCAAAGACTTATTTAAAATTCTAATAAATAACTATAATTCCGTATCCACAACACTTCCCTTAATATCTTCCACTAAAAGTTTCATTTCTGTTATCATATGTTCTACTTCTTGTTTCATTTCTTTTCTTACATTTTCTAAATGAAGCAATTTGTTTACTGGAACTTCTGTTGTTTCTACTTGGTCTTTTTGTTTTTCTTCCTTTACTTCTTGCTGTTCTTCTAGAATTTCTTGCTTTTCCTTATGTTCCTCTGCCACTTCTTCTATCTTGTCTTTGCCTTCTTCAAACATCTTGTCCAAAATTTCTTTATTGGCATGTTCCACAATTGCCTCCACTTCTTTGGATGCTCCAACCATTGGACAACTTTTTAAACGTTCTAATTTCACTGCACTAATAATTTTTGTTTCTTCTTTTATTACTGCTTTTGCCTCTGAAATAACTTTCTTATATGGCTCACCAAAACGCTCTAATTCAAAATACTGTGACTGATATTCTGTCATACCTCGTTCTTCTATCAAAGCTAATTTTTCTTGTTCTTCCTTAGTTAAAACAACACCTGAATCTAGTTTCTGACTTTTTGCTTGTTTAATCAGAAGCTCTAATTCCTCTTGCTCTGTGGAATCGTCTGTAACACCATACTGCTCTTTTAATGCTAACTGTTCCTCCTGCAAAGCTTTCAACTCTTTATTTGCAGAAACAATTTCTTGTTCAGAAGTCTTTATTCGCTTTGCTCGCTCTAACAAATCATCATCAATAGATTTTTCTGTTGCAAATACATCACCTACCAACCTCTTTGCTTTTTGCATCGCTTCTTCTCTTTTTTCAGAAATCTCTGTATCAAAAGCTTCTGCCACTTTTCCTGTAAACATTCTTTCTTGAGTTATTTTTTCGGAAGTTTCCCCTGCAACCACTCCAGTAAAAAACCTTACATTGTCCTGTGTAATTCTCATAAACACCCACTCTTTTCTTTATATTATTAGTAAAATAATCTTTGCAATCTTTGTTAATATTTACTCATAATGATATACTTGCTATGTTTGACCGCAAAGTAACACACTAATTTTATAAGTCAAATACAAAGATTGCTTTCTTAGTAATTATATCGGATTTTTTCTCTCATAAAATAAGAAACAAATTTTTTCCTATAAAAAAAACTTGTGCTTTTTCATAATTCAGATATAATATAATATGAGGAAATAGAGAAAAACTATTATAAAATAAATAAGGAGGATTCTATGCCAAAACGAACAGATATACACAAAGTACTCATCATCGGCTCCGGTCCTATTATCATCGGACAGGCATGCGAATTTGACTATTCTGGTACTCAGGCCTGTAAAGCTTTAAGAAGCTTAGGTTATGAAATTGTACTTGTAAATTCTAACCCTGCTACGATTATGACAGACCCTGAAACAGCTGATGTCACCTACATTGAACCACTCAATGTAGAAAGATTAGAACAAATTATTGCCAAAGAACGTCCAGACGCTTTACTTCCAAACTTAGGTGGTCAGTCTGGTTTAAATCTTTGCTCCGAATTACACGAAGCAGGTATACTCGACAAATATAACGTAAAGGTTATCGGTGTACAAGTAGATGCTATCGAACGTGGCGAAGACCGTGTAGAATTTAAAAAAGCAATGGAACAACTTGGTATTGAAATGGCTCGTAGTGAAGTTGCCTACAGTGTAGACGAAGCTCTTGCCATTGCTGACAAGCTTGGTTATCCTGTAGTACTCCGTCCTGCTTATACCATGGGTGGTGCTGGCGGTGGCTTAGTTTATAATAGAGAAGAATTAAGTACCGTTTGTGCTAGAGGTTTGCAAGCATCCTTAGTGGGACAAGTTCTTGTAGAAGAATCTATTCTTGGTTGGGAAGAATTAGAAGTAGAAGTTGTTCGTGATGCCGAAGGCAACATGATTACCGTTTGCTTTATTGAAAATATCGACCCACTTGGCGTTCATACAGGTGACTCTTTCTGTTCTGCTCCAATGCTCACTATCTCCAAAGAGTGTCAGGAACGTTTAAAAGAACAGGCATTTAAGATTGTAGAATCTGTAGAGGTTATCGGTGGTACAAACGTACAGTTTGCTCATGACCCTATCAGTGACCGTATTATTGTAATTGAAATTAACCCTCGTACTTCCCGTTCCTCTGCTCTTGCATCCAAAGCAACTGGTTTCCCAATTGCACTTGTATCTGCATTATTGGCAGCAGGACTTACTTTAAAGGATATTCCTTGTGGTAAATATGGCACTTTAGATAAATATGTTCCAGATGGTGATTATGTAGTCATTAAATTCGCTCGTTGGGCTTTTGAAAAGTTCAAAGGAGTACAAGATAAATTAGGTACTCAGATGCGTGCCGTAGGCGAAGTTATGAGTATTGGTAAGACATATAAAGAAGCTTTCCAAAAAGCAATTCGTTCTTTGGAAACAGGACGTTATGGTCTTGGTTATGCAAAGAACTTCCATGATTTAAGTAAAGAAGAACTATTAAGACAATTATTAACTCCATCAAGTGAACGTCACTTCCTTATGTATGAAGCACTTAGAAAAGGAGCTTCTGTAGAAGAAATTCATTCTATTACTAAAGTAAAACGTTTCTTCATTAAACAGATGAAAGAATTAGTAGAGGAAGAAGAAGCACTTCTTGCAGTAAAAGGCAGTCTTCCATCCGATGAAATGCTGATTTCTGCAAAGAAAAACGGTTTCGCAGATAAATATTTAAGTAAATTATTAGAAATTCCAGAAGAAGATATCCGTAACCGTCGTATTGCGATTGGTGTAGAAGAAGCTTGGGAAGGTGTTCATGTAAGTGGTACAAAAGATAATGCTTACTACTACTCTACTTACAATGCACCTGATAAAAATCCTATCTCTGAAGATAAACAAAAGATTATGATTCTTGGTGGTGGTCCAAACCGTATTGGTCAGGGTATCGAATTTGACTATTGTTGTGTACATGCTTCTCTTGCGTTAAAGAAATTAGGTTTTGAAACAATTATTGTAAACTGTAACCCAGAAACGGTATCTACTGACTATGATACTTCTGATAAGTTATACTTCGAACCTTTAACCTTAGAAGATGTATTAAGTATTTATAAGAAAGAAAAACCTCTTGGTGTTATTGCACAGTTTGGTGGTCAGACTCCTTTAAACTTAGCTGCTGACCTCGAAAAGAACGGTGTAAAGATTCTTGGTACTTCTCCTGCTGTCATTGACTTAGCAGAAGACCGTGACTTATTCCGCGAAATGATGGAAAAATTAGAAATTCCTATGCCAGAATCTGGTATGGCTACCACAGCAGAAGAAGCAATAGAAATTGCTCATCAAATTGGTTATCCTGCGATGGTTCGTCCATCTTATGTACTTGGTGGTCGTGGTATGGAAGTTGTCTATGATGACGAAAGCATGATTAACTATATGAATGCTGCCGTTGGTGTCACTCCAGACCGTCCAATTTTGATTGACCGTTTCTTAAACAATGCTCTTGAATGTGAGGCAGATGCCATTAGTGATGGTACTCACGCTTTTGTTCCAGCAGTTATGGAACATATCGAATTAGCCGGTGTTCACTCTGGTGACTCCGCTTGTGTACTTCCTTCTGTTCACATTTCCGAAGAAAATGTAGCTACCATTAAGGATTATACAAGAAGAATCGCAGAAGAAATGCACGTTAAAGGTTTAATGAATATGCAGTATGCGATTGAAAACGGTAAAGTATATGTACTTGAAGCAAATCCAAGAGCTTCCCGTACCGTACCATTGGTTTCTAAAGTATGTAATATTCGCATGGTACCATTGGCAACGGAAATTATTACTTCAGAATTAACAGGCAGACCTTCTCCTGTTCCAGAATTAAAAGAACAGCACATTCCTAACTATGGTGTA
The DNA here is from genome assembly GCA_937891165.1 of uncultured Lachnospiraceae bacterium. Lineage (GTDB taxonomy): Bacteria > Bacillota > Clostridia > Lachnospirales > Lachnospiraceae > SIG299. Next base: position 10,988 of record CALAEX010000235.1, read on the forward strand.
AAAGAGGCCGTATTCCCATTTAATATGTTCCCAGAAGTTGACCCAATCTTAGGACCAGAAATGCGTTCTACTGGTGAAGTATTAGGCTTATCTTCCTCTTATGGTGAAGCTTTCTACAAAGCACAAGAAGGAACTCAGTCCAAACTTCCATTAGAAGGAACTGTTTTAATCTCTGTCAATCGCAAAGATAAAGCAGATGTTGTGAAAGTTGCTAGAAAACTTTCTGGTGATGGATTTAAGATTTTAGCAACTGGCGGAACTTGTGACTTACTAAACGCTTCTGGTGTACCTGCAACTAGAGTAAACAAACTTTCCGAAGGTCGTCCAAATATTTTAGACCTTATTACAAATGGAAAGATTCAGCTTATTATCAATACTCCAGTTGGTAAAGATGATATGTCCGATGATAGTTACCTTCGTAAAGCAGCGATTAAAGCAAAAGTGCCTTATATGACAACGATTGCTGCTGCCAAAGCTACCGCAGACGGTATTCACTATATTAAAAAGTATGGTAATACCCAAGTAAAATCCTTACAAGAATTGCATAGTGAAATTCATGATAAATAAGCGATTTACTTCTAAAAAATAAAAGTAGAAGTTTTTCTACAATAAAAGATGCTATCGCATTTATGATAAAAATTTCATAAATGTGATAGCACTTTTTTTAACCTATATTATTTCCATTCACTTACTTCTAAAAACTGATAAGAATCCACCAAATTATTGGAATAATAACTAAGTCCTCTCCATCCAAGATTTTTTCTTATCAAATTAAATACAATGTCTTGTGTCAAACCATCTTTCGTGGAATATACCAATGTTACTTTTCCAGTATTTGCTTGTGCAAGAATAATATTGGTAGCTTCTTCCTCTGTCGTACAAACATACTCTTGATAAGGATACAAGCGATAAGAAGTATCATCACAATTATGACTGCTTGCATCTCCACATTCACATTCCCAATCTCCATGACTATCTAACCTAGCAATTTCCTCATCTGTCATCATAAAATGAGTATATACCACTCTACCTTCTACATCTGGAACAGGGTCATCCCAAGTAACATCCACATGATACCATTCTCCATCTAACTGTACTAAATTCCAACCATGATTTCCAGAATCTGACCATACATATTCACATGTAATACCTTGTAACGCTAAAAATAATCGAAATGCAGAAGCATATCCAGAACAAACCGCTAAATTATTGTTTAACGTTCCTTCTACATAATGAGAATCTGGTACAAAAGCAAACTGAGAATCATAAGCAGTATTTAACACTAAATAATCGTGAATTGCTATTATTTTATCAATATCACTTTTTCCTTCTAAATCCAATTCTTCTGTAATCGCTAATAATTTTTCGTACGCTTTTAATTCTGATTCATTTAAAAATGAAGTATCTCCTGTAGAAACAGCATATAATTCTTCCGCATCAATTTCACAAAGTTTAACATTACTAAACACTAAATAATAACCATTTCTATAATGTGTCAAACTTTCTATCTCTATATCTAATATGACTGGGAACAACTCTTTATATTCTTCCTCTGTATGAATCATGGACAAATCTTCTACAAAAAGACTAAATCTATAATATCCCTTTAAAGCCATTTCAAAGAAATAACGAGTTGCTTCTTCTTCTGATGTAAAACACGTCATACCCATATTTGTATTTGGTTTTTCAATGATTTCTGGAAAACCACTCGGTATTGGAGTTGGGGTATTTGTTGGTGTTGGACTTGGCGTACTTGTTACCGTTGGCACTGGCGTACTCGTTGCTGTTGGTACTGGTGTGCTTGTTGCCGTTGGTACTGGCGTACTCGTTACGGTTGGCACTGGCGTATTCGTTGGCGTTGGTATTGGTGTACTTGTTGCCGTTGGCACTGGTGTATTTGTTGGCTTATTTTGTTCTAATTTGGCAGTTCTGCCTTCTGCACGACCATAATTGACATAATGAAAATAATATCCCACAATATCTTCTCCAAACTCTTTTACTACATCCGTATTACAATACTTATACACCGTATAATCAAACTCTCTATTTCCACTTCTTCCCTCATAAATGCCAGAAGTAAAGAAATGATTTGTGGCAGCAGCATAATCCTCTCCAACTACTTCTGCTACATCTGTATTAATACTTAAATATTCTTCTGGGTCAAATACTGGACTTGCACTTTGTCCTAACGCAATTCCTTCTTCTAACCAATATTCATATAATGCATTTTTCTCTGTTCCTACGGTCTGTGCTAACTTTGGATATTTTTCTACATAAAACTCGGCATCAAAAATACGATAAGATACTGCTGTTTCATCAATACCTTCATTCCCTGTTCCAAGTCCAGCAGTTCTTCCTTCTGCACGACCATGATTTATGTAATGAATATAATACCCTTTAATTTGCTCTCCATATAAATCTGCTACATCTGTATTACAATGCTTATAAACGGTATAATCAAAATTTCCACTACCACTTCTTCCTTCTGCTAACGCATTTTGATTAAAATGATTGGCAGCTTTGACATAATCATTACCAAACACTTCTGCAACATCTTCATTTGCCTCTAAATAATAGGTCACACTAAACACTGGACTTGACTCTAATCCTTCTAATAAACCGCTTGTCACAAAATGCTCATAGGCAGCAACATAATCATTGCCAACCAGTGCTTTGACCGAAGGATTCACTTCTAAATAATACTTTGCATTAAATACCATCGAAGCATTTCTGCCTTCTGCCATACCAACATTAATCCAATGTTCATACATTTTTGTCTTATCATACTCTAGGGCAACCGCTACATCCTCATTTGCCATCGTATAATATTCATAATCATACAAACTAGCCTCAATCTCTGCTCTAAGTTCATCACTCAATTGTTCTTGTGCATAAACAACTGCCAAAGAACTACTTGGTGCAAGAGCAGAAGTTGCTATCATTGCTCCTGTCATACAGCAAGCAAGTAACTTTTTAACCTTTTGATACATATTAAAACTCCCTTCATATAAAATATTTTATTTCATCTCTATTATATTCACTCCTATTTACAAAGTCAACAAAGCTTTATTGACAGAATTGTAAGTTTGTTCTATCATAAATAAAAAGAATTAAAGGAGATTTTTATGTTAAATGAACGAATGGTAGGTTTAGGAACTCAGCGTTCCGTCATCAGAGAATTATTTGAATTTGGAAAACTTCGTGCTGCCGAAGTAGGAGCAGAAAATGTCTTTGACTTTTCCATTGGAAATCCTAGTGTTGCAGCTCCTGATTGCGTAAATGAAACAGCAATCCGTCTTATTAAAGAACTTGACCCAGTAGTGCTTCATGGTTATACAAGTGCCGGGGGAGATGCCATGGTGCGTACCAAGATTGCAAACTCCTTAAATACTCGTTTTTCTATGAATCTTCGTCCAGAAAACCTTTATATTACCGTAGGTGCTGCTGCTGCCCTTTGCTGTTGCTTAAATGGCATTTGCTGTCCGAATGGTTCGGATGAAGTCATTGTTTTTGCCCCTTATTTCCCAGAATATAAAGTATTTATTGAAGGTGCAAGAGCAAAAATAACACTAATTCCAGCAGATACCGAAGGCTTCCAAATCGATTTTGATAAATTTGAGGCTTCTATCAATGAACATACCAAAGCTGTGATTGTGAATTCTCCAAACAATCCTTCTGGTGCTGTTTATTCCGAAGAAACGGTTAAAAAATTAGCTTCTATCTTAGAAACCTATTCCGAAAAATATGCTCATCCAATTTACTTAATTTCGGATGAACCTTATCGTGAAATTGTATTTGGAACTACCACTGTGCCATTTCTTCCAAAATACTATAAAAACACTTTAGTTTGCTATTCTTGGTCGAAATCACTTTCCTTACCAGGAGAACGTCTTGGCTATGTATTAGTACCAGATTCTGTAGAAGATGCCAACCTTGTTTATGCTGCTGTTGCAGGTGCAGGTCGTTCTTTAGGCTATGTCAACGCACCAAGCTTATTCCAAAAAGTTTGTGCAGAATGTGCAAGTGAAACTGCGGATATCACCATTTATGAAACAAATAAAACATTACTTTGTAATGCTTTGCGTGAAATTGGTTATCATGTCGTAGAACCTCAAGGTACATTTTATATGTTCCCTCGTACTCCGATTGCAGATGATGTTGCATTCTGTGAAAAAGCAAAAGATTTTAACCTCTTAATCGTTCCCGGAACCGGTTTTGGCTGTCCTGGACATACCAGAATTTCCTACTGCGTACCAACCGAGCGAGTAGAACGCTCGATTCAAGCATTTGAAAAGTTATTTCAATTTTACACTTAAAAAAATCTAACATAAATAAGTCCCCCTTTTTAGGTTATTTTATGGTTAAGAAAGGGGCGGTTTCATTCCGCCCTCTTTTCTTAAGTCAAGCAAATATTCGTAATCCGCTTCGCTACTTAGTTATTTTGATATGGTATTCCATTGTCTTTTGCATAAGTTTCAGCGTAAGAACCAGCCGGAGTTATAATGCTACAATTTCCCCCATACCGAAAAATCTTATCTCCGATACTTGTTACACTCTTTGGAATACTTACACTTAAGTTAGTACAGTACGCAAAAGCTTCCTCTTCAATCGTCGTTAATCCTTCGGAAAAACTAACCGTTCTCAAACTATCACAACTATAAAATGCTTGACGCCCAATACTCTTTATTGTTGTTGAAAAACTAATATCACTTAAACTATCACAATTATAAAAGGCTTCACTTCCAATACTTTGTAAACCTTCTGGCAGACTTATACTTGCTAAACTATCACAATCCTCAAATGTGTAACTCTCAATACTTTGTAAACCTTCTGGCAAACTTATATCTACTAAACTATCACAATCATAAAATGCCCAACTCCCAATCCTTAATAAACCTTCTGGCAAACTTATACTTACTAAACTATCACAATTATAAAATGCATTATTCCCAATACTTTGTAAATCTTCTGGCAAACTTATATTTGCTAAACTATCACACTTCTCAAATGCATAATACCCAATGGTTTTTAAACCTTCTGGCAAACTTATACTTACTAAACTATCACAATCATAAAATGCATACTCCCAAATATTAGTCAAGCTTTCTGGAAGATGAACGATTCTTAAATTATCATTATTTTTAAAAGCATCCTTTCCAATCTGAGTCACAGGATAACCTTCTATTTCTTCTGGTATGGTAACAATAAATAAATCCCTAGGCACATATTCAATTTCTACTTCTCCAGTGCTGCTTATATAATAATCCAATTTTTCTATTGGAGTTGGGATATTTTGATAGGTTATTTGGTTTTCTTTTGCATAATCTTCTGCATCGGAGTCGATTTGTGCTAATATTGTAAGATTATCACAGGTAGTAAATGCCTTCTCTCCAATACTTGCTTGTGTTCCATGGAAGCCAATGCTCTTTAAATTAGTACAACCATAAAATGCACGGTCTCCAAGTGTAATGCTGTCATTATAAAAATCTACAAAATTTAAGCTACTACAGCCTTGAAATGCCGAATTTCCCACATTCGTTACACTGTCTGGAAGCTCTACCGTAAATAAAGTTATACAATACTGGAACGTAAACGCCTCTATTGTAGTTATCCCTTCTGGAATATTAATTTCTTCTAAGCTACTACAACTTTTAAACGCACCTTCTCCAATAGTTGTTACACTATCTGGAATGATAATGCTCTTCAAACTACCACAACTCTTAAATGCTTCTGCTCCAATACTCGTCACAGGATAGCCACCAATTTTTTCTGGTATCTTTGCTGTCTCTTTCGTAGTACCATGGAAACTTACAATACTTACTTCATTATCTTCAATACGATATCCAAAATCTCCCTCTTGTCCTTCCACTGGGGCTGCTGTTGGCTTTGGCGTACTCGTTGCTGTTGGCTTTGGTGTACTCGTTGCTGTTGGCTTTGGCGTACTTGTTGCTGTTGGCTTTGGCGTACTTGTCGCTGTTGGCTTTGGTGTACTTGTCGCTGTTGGCTTTGGCGTACTTGTCGCTGTTGGCTTTGGTGTACTTGTTGCCGTTGGCTTTGGCGTACTTGTTGCTGTTGGACTTGGTGTACTTGTTGCCGTTGGACTTGGCGTACTTGTCGCTGTTGGCTTTGGTGTACTTGTTGCTGTTGGACTTGGTGTACTCGTTGCTGTTGGACTTGGTGTACTCGTTGCTGTTGGCTTTGGTGTACTCGTTACCACTGGCGTTGGTGTACTTGTTACCACTGGCGTCGGCGTAACAGTCACTAACGTATATGGAATATTCTCTTTCTTTGCATAGGTTTCTGCATAAGAATCTTTTGTAGTTATAATCACAAGATTTTTACAATATTCAAATGCAAATCGCCCGATACCTGTTACACTCTTTGGAATAGTAATACTACTTAAACTGTCACACCAATAAAATGCATATTCTCCTATACTGACTACACTCTCTGGTAATTCCAGACTACTTAAACTACCACAATTATAAAATGCACTCTTACCAATACTTTTTACACTATTTGGTATTTGAATATTGCTTAAAACATCACAATTATTAAATGTATATTCACCGATAGAAGTAAGACTATTGGAAAGTTCTACATTACTTAAACTCTTACAATTACTGAATACATATTCACCGATAGAAGTTACACTATCTGGTAACTTTATACTACTTAAATTGCTACACTCTCGAAAGGCACTCTTACCAATACTTTTTAAACCATTTGATAATTCAATACTACTTAAACTACTACATTCATAAAAGGCAAAATCACCAATGGATGTTACACTTGCTGGTATCGTAATACTACTTAAACTGCTACACTTTTCAAAAGCATTCTCTCCTATAGATATTACACTTTCTGGTATCGTAATACTACTTAATCTGTTACAATCATAAAATGTATATTCGCCAATAGAAGTTACACCTTCTGGTATCACTATACTACCACTCAAACTGTTACATTGATAAAAGGCAGAATCACCGATAGATGTTACACTTTCTGGTATCACTATACTACTTAAACTTTTACATACAGAAAAGGCATCCTCACCGATAGATGTTACACTTTCTGGTATCGTAACACTACTTAAACTGCTACAATTTAGAAATGTAGCTTTACCGATAGAAGTTACACCTTCTGGTATCACTATACTACCACTCAAACTGCTACAGTTATAAAAGGCATAATCACCGATAGAAGTAATGCTTCCTGGTATGGTAATACTACTTAAACTACTACAGTTATAAAAGGCTTCTTTACCTATAGAGATAATACCTTCTGGTAGTTCTATGCTATTTAAATCACGATTATTGGCAAATACACTTTTTCCAATTCTAGTTACAGGATATCCCTGAATTTTTTCTGGTATCACTACGTCTGTCACTTGATTGGATGCATTAAAGTTATTAATCGTTACTTCTCCATTCTGTATTACATAGCCAAAATATCCTTCCGTTCCTTCTATCGGAGGCATTGGAGTTGGTGTTGGACTTGGTGTTGCTGTTGGAGTCGGACTTGGCACTGCTGTTGGAGTTGGCGTTGGAGTGCTACTACCTAATGTTGCAGTTCTGTTCTCTGCTCGTCCATAGTTCACATAATGGAAATAATATCCTACAATATCCTCTCCAAATACTTCTACGACATCTTTATTACAATACTTATAAACTGTATAGTCAAATTCTCTACTACCACTTCTACCTTCGTAAATACCATAATTTAAGAAATGGTTCGTTGCAGATTCATAGTCTTGTCCTACTGCTTCTGCTACGTCTTTATTAATCGCTAAGTATTCTACTGGGTTAAACACAGGACTTGCACTCTGCCCTAAAGCAATACCTTCGTTTAACCAATATGTATACAACGCATTTTTCTCTGTGCCTACACTCTGTGCTAGACTAGGATACTGTTTTACATAAAATTCTGCATCAAAAATACGATACGATACTGCGGTTTCATCAATACCTGTATTACCTTCATTACCACCCGTATTTCCTGTGCCTAAGCCTGCGGTTCTTCCTTCGGCACGACCATGATTAATATAGTGAATATAATACCCTTTGATTTCATCCCCATATAAATCTGCTACGTCGGTATTACAATCCTTATATACGGTATAGTCAAAGTTTCCACTACCACTTCTACCTTCTGCTAATGCGTTTTGATTAAAGTGATTTGCTGCTTTCACATAATCATTGCCAAATACTCCAGCCACATCTTGATTTGCCTTTAAGTAATATTTTACGCTAAAGACAGGACTAGATTCTAAGCCTTGTAACAACCCTGTGTTTACAAAATGCTCATAAGCAGCGACATAATCATTGCCAACCACTGCTTTTACGGATGGATTTACTTCTAAGTAATACTTTGCATTAAATACCATCGAAGCATTTCTTCCCTCTACCATACCAAAATTGAGCCAATGTTCGTACATCTTGTCTTTATCGTATCCCAAGGCAACTGCTACATCTTCATTTGCCATACAATAATACTCAAAATCATACAAACTAGCTTCAATTTCTGCTCGAGTAGCATCACTTGCTACTACATTCGTTCCAGCCGCATACACAGAAATATTTGACAACATTACTCCATGACTCAATACCGAAGTAAGTACCATCGTTCCTACCATACAACTAGAAACTACTTTCTTTGTTTTTTTGTACATTTTGTACCCCTCCCTTATAAATTTTATATATGATAAATTTTCATATATTCCCTTCTATATTTCCTTTTATACCCAAAAAAATGTTACATTTTTATATGAAAAATGTAACATTTTCTTTTTTCTTCTTTATTATAAAGGGGTTGTTGTAATTATGTCAATCACAAAATAACAAAAAATAGTATTAATAGTTATGCAAAATTGCTTGCAAACCCGCTAAATAAGCGGGTTTCAGAGAAATGTTACACTTTTCATATAAAAATGTAACATTTCTCAGTAAAAATTTGGTTTTTTCGAGCCTAGTACTGCTCCGTTTCGTCCCAAGCGAAAGTGCGTCCTAGAAGATATCAAATAAAACAGGAGCTTTTATCTATTTCCGCTCTGATTTTCTTATGCAAACCTAGTAAATCTTATGCACTACCTAGTTTT
>CALAEX010000236.1 GCA_937891165.1 uncultured Lachnospiraceae bacterium
CCTTTGATAGATATTTTTTTTGGCGACTTTATTATATCAAAAAAATACATTTATGAAACTTTTATTTTTATCGAACTCACGTTAATTAAAAATACAATAAGAATTTGTAAGGGGCAATCGGAAAATAGATAAAAGCTTTGATTATATTAGTTTTATTTTCCGATTACTCCTTTGTTATTATTTATCTATAAAATTAAGATAAAATGGCTGTGTTATTTTTCAATGTATTTCATAATACAATGCGTTAATTCTTCTAATTTTCCATGATAAATTATATCTAATAGTTTATTTGTAGTTCGGAGTGCCTGTACTAATAATTCTTTTGTCATCAGTCCTTGTTCTACGGCATCTGCGGCTTCATCTAAATCAACGACTCGAACGACTCCATCAGGATAAATAATGACATCAATCAATAAATCAGAGAGTATAATTTCATTTCCATTTGCAGATTCTGCCATAATATCACAATACCAACGGGTAAAAGAACCGTCCATTGCGAAGTGTCGGCTAATTTTAAAACCTTCTTTTCGATAAAAAGCAGAGATACCAGAAGCGAAATCTTCTCTTGGATGGAAACAATCCCATGAAGTAATAATTAAATTTTCATCAAAATATAAAATAGTATCATCTTTTAATGGTTTTATTTCTGCTGGGATAAAGCGTTTACGGTATAATTTAATGTCAGAATACATAGGCAAGTACTCCTTTCTCTGTGATAGTGGTTAACTTTAGAAATAAATATCTTTTATTTTTAGATATTTTTAGTATCATAGCACATTTGAAAGAAAATTGCACTACTTTTTCCAAGTTGCAGGATGAAAAAGTAATATCATCGGAAAGATTTCTAATCGTCCTGCTAGCATATCAAACATAAGTACATATTTAGAGAGAGCCGAAAACTCAGAAAAATTTCCTGTTGGTCCTACCATATTTAATCCTGGTCCAATATTATTTAAAGTAGCAATAACCGCAGTGAAATTAGTTGTAGTGTCGAATCCGTCTAAAGAAATAAGTAAAAAGGAACTGAAAAGCACAATAATATAGGTCATTAAGAGTACATTACAGGAATGAGCTGTACTATGAGGTAGTTCTTTTCCTTCCATTTTGATAATATGGACTCGACGTGGATGAATTTGTTGCATCAATTCCTTTGCCACTTGTTTTAAATAAATCATAATACGAGAAACTTTGATACCACCACCAGTAGAACCTGCACAAGCACCAATAAACATTAAGCAAACCATAATTCCTTTGGAAAATTCTGGCCAGAGGTTAAAATCAGTGGTAGCATAACCTGTTGTAGTCATAATAGAAGATACTTGGAATGTGACATGTAAAAGACTATCCAATACACCATAACCATGATAGATAAGGTTTGTCATTAAAAGAACAATAGCACCCACATAAATTCCTACATACCAGCGAACTTCTTCCATTTTAAATGCATCTTTGACTCTTCGTATTAAAATATAATAATAAAAGGTAAAATTGACACCAAATAAAAACATAAAAATAGTAATGACTGTTTGTAAATAAGGAGAGTACCCAGCAATACTATCATTTTTGATACCAAAACCACCAGTACCTGCACTGCCAAAGGCATGACAAAGAGAGTCAAAAATAGGCATTCCACCTAGTATTAATAAAACAATTTCTATAATTGTCATAACCAAATAAATGGCATACAACAAAAAAGCAGTTTGTTGCATTTTTGGAACAAGCTTTCCAACAGATGGTCCGGGAGATTCTGCTTTTAACAGATTCATCGTAGACCCTCCTGTCATAGGTAGGATAGCAAGAATAAATACTAACACACCCATACCACCAATCCAGTGACTAAAACTGCGGAAAAATAAATTGGCATGAGAAAGAGCTTCTACATTTGTTAAAATACTAGAACCTGTCGTTGTATAACCTGAAATAATTTCAAATAGAGCATCAGTAAAGGAAGGAATATCTCCGTTAAATATAAAAGGAAGAGCACCTGTAATACTTAGTACAATCCAGCTTAAAGCAACTGCAACAAACCCTTCTCTAGCATAAAAAGTAGAGCTTTTTACTTTAAGTCGTCGAAGTAAAAAGCCAATGATAGTACAAAGAATACTAAAAGAAAGATAAATAAAGGAGTCATGATATTCTTTGTAAATGACACCAACAAGACAAGGTGGAAGCATAAAAATGCCTTGTAAACTAAATATCCAGCCAAGAATATTAATAATAATTAAATAGTTCATAAAATTTTCCTCATTGTTTCCATATGATTTTAATTATCGTCTTTTAAAATATCAGAAATATCTTTGAGACCTTTATTTGTAGTTACAACAATAACCGTATCCCCTAATTCCATCGTATCTTTACCAGAAGGCGTAATGATTCTTCTTTTTCGTACAATACAACAAATAAGTAAATTTTTCTTTAAAGATAAATGTTGTAATGGAATACCAATAAAAGTACAGTTTTCACGGATATGAAATTCTAATGCTTCTACTTGGTCATCCATTAAACGGTACAATGCTTCTATATTACTTCCATAAGAGTTAATTTGAGAACGAATATATTGTAAAATATGTTCGGTAGTTGTATTACGAGCAGAAATAATGCTTCCAATTGGCAATTCTTCGATAATTTCATCATGTGCCATACGACTCACTTTTGTTATTTTTTTACATTTTGGAGCGATTTTATTGGCAAATAACGATAAGAAAATATTGGTTTCATCCGAAGTAGTTAAAGCAACAAAAGCATCCATTTGTGCGAGATGTTCTTCTAATAAATTTTCATGTACCGTAGCATCTGCATTGATAATTTGTGTTTTTGGAAGAGCAAGACTTAAAAAGTTGCTTCGTTTTCTATCTTTTTCTATCATCTTAACTTCAATTCCAGATTTAGCAAGCAATTGAGCTAAGTAATAGGCAGTTGTTCCACCGCCTGCAATCATAACGTTTTTGATTTCTCGAATGGAGGACATTTGGAAGGCACGACAAAAACTTGCAATTTTTGCTTTTGGCATGATGACAGAAATATTATCTCCTGCATGTAAAATCGTATTTCCAGATGGAATAATGATTTCATGTTTACGTTCAATAATACAAATTAAAACATTATGGTTAAATTTCTTAGAAAATTCCAATACTTTTATATTATCAAGAGGAGAATCTTGTGGAATTGCAAATTTTAGTAAATCGACTCTACCTTTTGCAAAAGAGTCAATTTCTAGTGCATCCGGAATTTGAATTAAACGAGAAATTTCCCCAGCTGCGAAATATTCTGGATTGATAATCAAAGATACTCCCATGGCACTTTTTAAATATTCTAATTCAGAAAGGTATTCTGGATTACGGACACGGGCAATCGTTCGGCAGTTTTTTCCTACTTTTTTGGCAATTAAGCAGCTAATTAAGTTGATTTCGTCTTCGTTGGTAACAGCAATTAACAGGTCAGCAGATTCAATTCCAGCTTCTTGTTGGGCCAAAAAGCTTGCCCCATTTCCTACGAGAGCTTGAATATCAAGCGTATTAATCGCAGGTTGAAGTCGTTCCGCTTCTTTATCAATTAATGTAATATCATGACCTTCGTCATTGAGCTGACGGCAGAGAGCATAACCTACTTTTCCACAACCAACAATAATAATTTTCATGTTTTTGAATAAGTCCTTTCTTCATTTTAGTTTTATTGAAGATGTTGCAAAATACATTTTGCAACATCCCCTTTTCGTCAACAGTTTAGCACGAATGAAGCAAGATGTCACTAAAAAGATAAAAAAACTTCTATCTTTTAATGAGAAAGTATGATAGAATATATTTATTAGTAGCGAAAAAGCTGATTAGAATAGTAAGGAGTCAGATATGGGTAAAAAGAATAAACTGGTTCAAAGCTTTATGATGGTATCACAAATTGGAATTTCGATGCTTGTGCCAATATTTTTATGTCTTTTTTTAGGAATAAAGTTAAATGATTGGTTTTCTAGTGTATATTTTGTACCTATTTTTTTATTCCTTGGGATTGGAGCAGCTTTTCGCAATGTTTATTATTTAACAAAAAGTTTTTATGCAAAAGATAAGAAACGGGAAGATGAAGAACTTGCCTATATCGAAAATTTAAAAAAAGCAGGTGAAAGAAATAGAGAAAGACGAGAACAGAGGGAAAAATAAGATGTCAGAAGAAAAGCAGACCTTATGGGAGTTAATCATAGGCACGATAGTCTGTGTACTTCTTTTTATGCTTGGAAATTTGCTTGTGAAAAATCAGTTTGCTTATACAATAGGGCTTATCCTTGGAGGAGCTGTTGCTATCGGAATGAGTTTTCATATGTATAGTTCTTTGCAAAAAGCGGTACTTTATGATAGAGAAACCGCAGGAAAGAAAATAAAAATAGGTTCCTTAATTCGCATGGCATTTATGCTAATTGCATTAGTATTATCTGTTATTTTGCCACAATATATCTCTTTACTTGGAGTGGCATTTGGTATTTTAAGTTTAAAGTTTTCGGCTTATTTACAGCCGTTAACCCATAAAGTTCTTAAAAAAATAAGAAACAAAGGAAGGTGAGAAAGTGGGACCAGGGAGCGTTTTTCGGACAGTAGTACTAGCCACATCCAATGATGAAATTACATTTGGTGTAGATGGTTTACTGAAGTATGAACTGTTTGGACAGGAACTATGGATTACCAATACGCACATCAGTCTGTTGTTAGTAGTGCTGACATTAACTATTTTTGCATTATTTGCAAATCGTGCTATCAAGAAAGCAGACCCAAATGAAGTGCCTGGAACGTTCCTCAATATCATTGAGTACCTGGTAGAAACCGTGGACAACTTGACAAGAGCAAATATGGGTGAAAAGCATGGATGGAAGTTCTCCAATTATATTGGAACTTTATTTGCTTTTCTTCTAGTAGCGAATTTGTCTGGTTTGTTCGGACTCAGACCACCTACCGCAGATTATGGTGTAACATTGGGTCTTGCGTTGATTACATTTGTACTGATTCATTACAATGGATTTAAGTATGAGAAAGCAGGACATGTTGGAAAGCTGTTCCAACCATTGTTATTGACACCGATTAATATTATCGGTGAAATTGCAACACCATTATCCATGTCATTACGTTTGTTTGGTAATATTTTATCAGGAACAGTAATGATGGGTCTGTTGTATGGTCTGCTTCCAAAGCTATTACAGTTTTTCATTTGGCCGATTTTCGGTGGATTACATGCATACTTTGATGTATTCTCCGGTGCGATTCAGTCTTATGTATTCTGTATGCTGACAATGGTATTTATTTCTCAGTGCTTTGGAGAAGAGGACGCCTGATGTTTTGTTTGTAAATAGAATATCATCTATTTACACAAGAAAAAACATCGAAAAAGACAGTAATGAAAATGAGCCATCTAAAAGAAAGATGGCGGAATGGAGGATTTTATTATGAGTCAAATCACAAATGAAGGTTTAATTTTAGCTTGTTCTGCGATTGGTGCAGGTATTGCGATGATTGCCGGTGTAGGTCCTGGTATTGGTCAGGGTATTGCAGCAGGACAAGGTGCAGCAGCAGTTGGACGTAATCCGGGTGCAAAGGGTAACATTATGTCTACGATGTTACTTGGACAGGCGGTAGCAGAAACAACAGGTCTTTATGGTTTCGCTGTAGCTATCATTTTATTATTTGCAAATCCATTACTTGGTAAGCTGTAAGAAATAGCTGTTCTAAAATTAAAAAATAAATTAAAGGAGGCCGAATCTTGAGTAATCTGGTATTAGGTATCAGCCATGCACCAGTTGCAGTAGCAACGAGTGAAGGCATGACAAACCGTATTTTCGGACTCGATGCACAATTGATAGCAGATGCAGTAATTCTTGCACTTGCTGTTGGATTTCTTTTCTTTCTTTTGTCCTATTTGTTGTTCAACCCTGCAAGGGAATTGATGAAAAAGCGTCAGGATAAGATTCGTGAAGAAATGGACACTGCCAGTAAGGATATGGCAGATGCCAAAAAGATGAAAGCAGACTATACAGCAAAGCTTGCTGCTGCAGATAAAGATGTAGATGCTATTTTGAGCGAGGGTAGAAAGAAAGCTCTTGCGAGAGAAAATGAAATTGTAGCAGAGGCAAAAGCAGAAGCTGCAAGAGTGATGGAACGTGCGGAGAGAGAAATCGAACTAGAAAAGAGTAAGGTCAGAGATGACATGAAGCAGGAAATGATTGGTGTAGCCAGTGCAATAGCAGGAAAGTTTATTGCTGCTTCTATTGATAAGAAGACACAGGCAAAACTGATTGATGAAGCATTAAATGAAATGGGTGAAGACACATGGCAAAAATAATATCCAAAGCATATGGAGAAGCTTTATTTGAACTTGCATTAGAGAAAAATGAGCTAGATTCCTTTGCAGAGCAGGTGAATGTACTTGCGAGAGCTTTTGCTGAAAATCCGGAGTTAACAAAACTCCTTAATCACCCAAAAATTAGTAAGGAAGAAAAAGTAAGTGTTATTGAATCGATTTTTAAAGGTCGTATGAGTGATGACATTGTAGGATTTCTTGTAGTTATTGTAGAAAAGGACAGAGGTTCTGAAATAGAAGATATCCTGAAACTTTTTCAGGCAAAGGTTCGTGAGTATAAAAAGATTGGTGTTGCACTTGTAACCTCTGCAATTGAACTTTCCACAGAGCAGAAGCAAAAAGTGGAACAAAAATTATTACAACAAACAGCTTATGAAAGCTTTGAAGTAGATTACAAAGTAGATGAATCCTTAATTGGCGGTATGATTATTCGTATTGGAGATAGAGTCGTAGATTCTAGTATTCGTTCAAAGTTAGATAATCTGACAAAAGAATTAAAAAAGGTTTCCTTGGCTTAAGGAAACAAAGTTTTTGATACTAAATAGAAGGAAGGTGCTTAATCTTGAATTTAAGACCTGAAGAAATCAGTTCAGTTATCAAAGAACAGATTAAAAATTACAGTACAAAATTAGAAGTATCTGATGTTGGTACAGTAATCCAGGTTGCAGATGGTATCGCACGTATTCATGGTTTGGAAAAGGCAATGCAAGGTGAATTGCTTGAATTTCCGGGCGAAGTATATGGTATGGTACAAAATCTGGAAGAAGATAATGTTGGTGCTGTGTTACTTGGTGACACTTCTAGCATTAGTGAAGGTGACACTGTAAAGACAACAGGACGAGTAGTAGAAGTTCCTGTTGGTGATGCGATGCTTGGACGAGTAGTAAATGCTCTTGGACAGCCAATTGATGGTAAAGGTCCAATTGAAACAACAACCTATCGTCGTATTGAGCGAGTAGCATCTGGTGTTATTGCAAGAAAGTCGGTTAATACACCATTACAAACTGGTATTAAAGCGATTGACTCCATGATTCCAATTGGACGTGGACAAAGAGAGTTAATTATCGGTGATAGACAGACTGGTAAAACAGCGATTGCGATTGATACGATTATCAATCAAAAAGGTCAGAATGTAAAATGTATTTATGTAGCTATTGGTCAGAAAGCTTCTACCGTAGCTTCGATTGTAACTACATTAGAAGAATATGGTGCAATGGATTATACAACGATTGTAGCTGCAACAGCAAGCGAACTTGCACCATTACAGTATATTGCTCCTTATTCTGGTTGTGCGATGGGTGAGGAATGGATGGAAGCAGGACAAGATGTTTTAATCGTATATGACGATTTAAGTAAACATGCGGCTGCTTACCGTACACTCTCTTTGTTATTAAAGAGACCACCAGGACGTGAAGCTTATCCAGGTGACGTATTCTATTTGCACTCTAAGTTATTAGAGCGTGCTGCAAGACTTTCCGATGCATTAGGCGGTGGTTCTTTAACAGCACTTCCAATTATTGAAACACAAGCGGGTGACGTATCTGCGTATATTCCTACGAACGTAATTTCGATTACAGATGGACAGATTTATTTGGAATCTGAAATGTTTAATTCTGGTTTCCGTCCAGCCGTAAATGCTGGTCTTTCCGTATCTCGAGTTGGTGGTTCGGCACAGATTAAGGCAATGAAGAAGATTGCAGGTCCAATCCGTATTGACTTAGCTCAGTATAAAGAATTAGCAGCATTTGCTCAGTTCGGTTCTGACTTGGATGCAGATACAAAGGAAAAGTTGGCACAAGGTGAACGTATTCGTGAAGTATTAAAACAGCCACAGTATAAGCCAATGCCAGTAGAATATCAAGTAATTATTATTTATGCTGCAACAAAGAAATATTTGTTAGATATTGAAGTATCTAAGATTCAAGAGTTTGAAAAGCAGTTATTTGCTTTCCTTGATACAAAATATTCTGAAATTCCAAAGGCAATTCGTGAAGAAAAGCAAATTTCTGATGCAACAGAGAGCTTATTAAAGAAAGCCATTGAAGAATTCAAGAAACAATTCAGGGGATAGAGAGGTGTAATGTAGCATGGCTTCCATGAGAGATATCAAGAGGCGTAGAGAAAGCATACAGAGCACCGGTCAGATTACAAAGGCGATGAAACTCGTTTCTACTGTAAAATTGCAAAAAGCAAAAAACAAGGCAGAAAATACAAAGCCTTATTTTGAGCATATGTATAAAGCAGTCAATGCAATGCTTGCTAAATCGGGTAATATTTTGCACCCATATTTAGAAAGTGGAAAATCAGAAAAGAAAGGTATCATCGTAGTAACTTCAAATCGTGGTCTTGCAGGTGGTTATAATTCCAATATTATAAAAATGGTATTAGGAAGTGGCATTCGCAAGGAAGATGCTGTAATTTATGCCGTTGGGCGAAAAGGAAAAGATACTCTGGCACGTCGTGGCTACATGATAGCAGAGGACTATTCCGAAGTGATGAATGAACCAATTTTTTCCGATGCTATGAACATTGGACGTAAAGTTTTAGATGATTTTGCACAGGGAAAGATTGGAGAAATTTATTTGGTTTATACAGAGTTTAAAAATACAGTAACTCATATTCCTACTTGGTTAAAATTATTGCCAGTGGTTGTTTCTGAAGAAGCAACAGAAGATGAAACAGATAATTTAACTTTGATGAATTATGAACCAGAGGCAGAAGAAGCACTAGATTTGATTATTCCTAAGTATATCAACAGTTTGATTTATGGTGGATTGATGCAATCTTTTGCAAGTGAAAATGGTGCAAGAATGCAAGCAATGGATTCTGCAACAAACAATGCAGAAGAAATGATTTCTAGTTTAGGACTGATGTATAACCGTGCAAGACAAGGTTCGATTACACAAGAATTAACAGAAATTATTGCTGGTGCAAATGCAATCAATTAAAAATTTAATTTAGTTGTTAGGACTTCTATTATTGATATATAGTGGGAGTTACAATATTAAGTAAAGGAGTGACACGAAATTGGCAACAAACAATATCGGAAAAATCACTCAGATTATCGGTGCGGTACTGGACATTAAGTTTACAGGAAAACTTCCAGAAATATATGAAGCGATTAAGATTCAGAATGGCGAAACTCTTTTGGTAGCAGAAGTTGCACAGCATCTTGGTGGTGATACCGTACGTTGTATCGCCATGGGTCCTACCGATGGTTTAGTGCGTGGTATGGATGCAGAAGCAACGGGAGCACCAATTTCCGTTCCAGTAGGTGAAAAGACATTAGGTAGAATGTTTAATGTTCTTGGTAATCCGATTGATGAAAAACCTGCTCCAGAAGGAGTAGAGTATTTTCCAATTCATAGAAAAGCTCCTGCTTTTGAGGAGCAGTCTACACAGACAGAAATGTTAGAAACAGGTATTAAAGTCGTTGACTTACTTTGTCCTTATCAAAAGGGTGGTAAGATTGGTCTGTTCGGTGGTGCTGGTGTAGGTAAAACCGTATTAATTCAGGAGTTAATTACTAACATTGCAACAGAGCATAATGGTTACTCCGTGTTTACAGGCGTAGGGGAACGTACTCGTGAAGGTAATGACCTTTATTATGAAATGATTGAATCCGGCGTTATTGATAAAACAACGATGGTATTCGGTCAGATGAATGAGCCACCAGGAGCAAGAATGAGAGTTGGTCTGACTGGTCTTACCATGGCAGAGTATTTCCGTGATCAGGCTGGTAAA
>CALAEX010000237.1 GCA_937891165.1 uncultured Lachnospiraceae bacterium
AAGTAATCTGTGCTACAGATGCTGGACGAGAAGGAGAATTGATATTTCGCCTAGTATATAATATGGCACAATGTAAGAAACCAAGAAAACGTTTGTGGATTTCCTCGATGGAAGAAACAGCGATTCAAGAGGGATTTGCGAACTTAAAAGAGGGAAGTGACTATGATTTTCTGTATGATTCGGCACTTTGCAGACAAGAAGCCGATTGGTTAATTGGTATCAATGCCACGAGATTATTTACGATATTATATGGGACAAAAGTTTGGAAAATTGGCAGAGTACAAACACCAACACTTGCCATGCTTGTCAAACGAGAATGTGAACGAATGCATTTCAAAAAAGAAACGTATTTTGTAGGACATTTACTTTGGAATGGTATAGATGCTGTTACAGAGAGAATAACAAAAAAAGAAGAAGCAGAAACAATGGTAAGAGCTTGTCAAACAGGACAGGCTCTTATTACATCTGTAACAAAAGAAACAAAAACGATTGCACCACCAAAACTATATGATTTGACTACATTACAACGAGAAGCCAATCGGATATTTGGATTTACAGCAAAACAAACCTTAGAATATACACAAAGTTTATATGAAAAGAAACTCTGTACCTATCCAAGAACGGATAGCCAGTTTCTTTCCGAAGATATGGAAGCAACGGTGGAAAAAGTAGGAGAAGCTATTCTAACTACAATGTATTGTGTACCAAAAGAAATAGTTTCCATAGATTCTAAAAGAGTATTAAATAGTAAGAAAGTGACAGACCATCACGCAATTATTCCAACAGTAAAGATGTCTGATTTAGAAAAAATGACACTTCCAGAAACCGAGCGTAATATTTTATTGTTCATAGCGAATCGGTTATTATGTGCCACAGGAGAACCACATATATATGAAACAGTAAAAGCAGAAATTACTTGTAATGGATATCAATTTTATGTTTCAGGAAAAACAGTAGTACAAAATGGTTGGAAAAACTTTCAAGAGGCATGGAGAAAAGAATTTCAAGCAACAGAAAACGTAGAGGAAGAAATAAAATTACCTGAATTAGAAGAAGGCATGGTGTTAGATAAGATACAAGTAACTGTTAGTGAACATAGTACAACTCCACCAAAACACTATACCGAAGAAAGTTTATTAGCTGCGATGGAGAGAGCTGGTAGTGAAGAATTAAATGGAGAAGTGGAGAGAAAAGGCATTGGCACATCGGCAACGAGAGCTGACATTATAGAAAAGTTGGTCAGAGATGGATTTGTCAAACGAGAAAAAAAGCAACTTATACCAACGGAAGAAGGAGTGAAGTTGATTACTGTAGTTCCTGATGTATTAAAATCTCCAAAATTAACAGCAGACTGGGAAAATGCATTAACATTAGTAGCAAAAGGAGAACTAGAGCGAACAGAATTTATGAATGGAATTGAAATAATGGTGTCGGAGTTGATTAGTAGATATCAGGAAATCGGAAAGAAACAGAAAAAGCAAAGAAAGTAGAGAAAGATAGAAATTCGTTGAAAAAAGGATAGAGGTATAGTATTATAATAAATATAAATTATATGTGAATTAAGAATGGCAGAAAACAATAGAAAAATTATGTAAGTATATAAAAAATAGAAGAAAAAAGGAAATGCTAGTATTAAGCCAAAAGATATTATTTGGCATAAATGATTAAAGTTACTAGAGTGCAGAATTGGTATATATCTAAAATTTTAGAATAGAGGAGGTTTTATCTGAAATGAAAGAAATAATGAGTATCAGTCTTCTTTTTTTAATTTCTATAGTAGCATTTATTATAAGTGTTCGTTCTTTTCAGGAAAAAGGATTTTTATTTAATAATGCTTGGCTCTATGCATCAAAACAGGAACGTGAATGTATGGATAAAAAGCCTCACTATCGTCAATCAGCGATTGTATTTTTAATGCTTGGTATTGCATTCTTGTTCTATGGAATTGGGACACTTTGGAAAGTTAATTGGATATTTTGTATTGCCATAGGGATTATGATTGCTACAATACTATATGCTATTGTTTCAAGTGTAGTAATAGAAACAAGAAAAAAGTAAAAATAACAAGAAAATTTTGAATAGATAGGAATATGGTAAAATTTATTCTACTTTTCGTAGGTAGTAAAAATGTCTTTCTAGGCTTATGATAGTTGCATAGGAGGTAGGAAAGAATGAATCCATATGTTACAGGAGCAGTGATTAGAAAACTACGAGAAAAACATCATTTCACACAGGCAGAACTTGCAAAGAAACTAAGTGTTTCAGATAAGACTATTTCAAAATGGGAAACTGCAAAAGGTTATCCAGATATTTCCTTGTTAGAACCAATAGCAAAAGTGTTTGGTGTATCTATTACAGAACTTATGTCTGGGAATGAAATAAGTAATTTAAATGTATCAGCTAATATGATGCGTTCCAAATTTTATGTATGTCCTATTTGTGGAAATATGATTCATAGTATGGGAGAAGCAGTGATACATTGTCATGGAATACTTCTTGCACCATGTCAAGCGGAGGAGACAGATGAATATCATAAAATTTTTATAGAAAGAGTGGAAGATGAGTATTATGTGCGTATAGAACATGATATGATAAAACAGCATTATATTTCTTTTATTGCAACCATATCTTTAGATAAAATGCAAATGATGAAACTTTATCCAGAAGGAACGGCAGAAGCTAGATTTAAAATCAATGGGGTAAAACAGATTTTGTTTTATTGTAATCGAGATGGTTTATTTTCTATTAATGTTATAAAAGCAATTGATGGAAAAGAAAGTGCGTATGATGATGTAGAAGAAAGAAGGGCATTGGAACAGGCAGCAAAAATATTATTTGGATAATGAAAAATAATATTATATGGTAAGCTATTGTAAGATAGGAAAAATAAGTAACTATAAAATAAATAATATACAGAAAAATTTTAAGGTTTTTAATCATATTGGAATGTCCAAGGTAATTAGATAGTATTGCTTTGGGCATTTTGAAATAGGAGGAAGAAGGAAAATGATTCAGATTAATAATTTTATTGGGAAAAATGATAACTTAAAAATTGTAGAACAACGTGGTATTTTTACAATTTTTCAGCACAATACGGATATGAGTGTAGG
>CALAEX010000238.1 GCA_937891165.1 uncultured Lachnospiraceae bacterium
ACCATACTATCTTCAAAAAATATATGGTACTTACTTAATTTTTATTATACTAGTATTTCATTCATATGACTAAGTGCGCTATCAATCCCATCTAGAATATTATTTAACGCTTCCAAAAAATCTCCAGTCTCCATAAAATCAAATCTTTTATTTTCCGGAAAATATACTTGCATACTTTTTGCCATTGGATACCTAAATTTGTTGGCATCACTATCAAGCTTATGTACTTGCATACAATAATCTTCTATTACTTCTATATATTCTGGTTCATCTGTATCCTTTGCATATTCCAAAACATAAGGTTTAATCTTTTTCCACATTCCCTCAATGCTATGTTTATTATCCATCATTAACTTACACTTAGTTTGAAAATCTTCACCTATTTCTTCAAACCATATAGTTTTCAAACTAAGTTCGACACAATTCCTATATAAATAGCACATAGGAAGAAATAATCGTTCATTCCAATCAGTATTTCCTAAATCTGTTTCATTTTTCATATACCATTTCAAGTAATTTGCTGTTTCTAAATATGCCTTAGTATAAAAAATCATCTCTTCTATACTTATATCCAACAACTGATTGACCATAATAATATCCACCAGTTTCTATAAATATTGGTTCTAATTTTCGCCACTCAACAGCTTCTTCAGATTCTTTTTTATACCATAAACTAATTATTTCATAAGCAGCTTCAAATTTATTTGCAAATTTTACTAAATCAATATGAGTTTGCTCGTTAAAAATTTTCTTAATTACAAATTTACCTTCGTACTCCCAGTTTTCATCCTCCCAAACAAGTTGAAAAGGATAACGAAAAGAATCCGATTCTCTATCTTTCTGTGACAAATCATAAAAATACTTCTTTAACCAGTCCACTTCTTCTCTAGATCTTGCTATCGGTATTTTATTTTCAATCACCGATAGAATTGAAAACAAATCATGGCATGTATCTTTAACAAAACGCTTTCTCTCATCCTCATTTTGAATAAATTGAAAACCAATTGCCTTTAATCCAAGTTCCATGCAATGCCTATACAGAAAACTAATTGAAAAGAAATAAGTATCTAGCTTTCCTATATCAGAATGATTCATATTTAATATAAAATCCGTTATTTTATGAGCAGCTTCATAAAAATATTCTGCATATTCAAAAAGTCTTTCTGTCAAATCCTTAGTAGCATAAACCCTTACAACATATTTTGAATGTTTATTAAAATAATCAATCTTCCGTCCTCTCTCAGGACTAATAATAGAACTTAATACATATGGAACCTCTATTTTTCATTCCTCCTATCTTTTTCTTCTTTAATAGTTTTTTACCTTTCTACTTCTCGTACTGTCTCATACACTCCCTCAAAAAGTTGTAAAATATTATCTTCTGTAAGATTTGTATATTCTTCTCCGAACATAAAAGTACCATTCGCAGATACTATATCATTTCCTTCTTGTAAAAACATAACTGCCACAGGAGCTGTCTTTTCATATACATAAATATAAATAACATTTTCTTTTACTTCACTATTTACAAATGATATTCCTGCTGTACATATAGTCGATGCTGCTAAATTTTCGGATCCACCATATGCATTAAGCTGTGTTACTATAGAGGCACAAATCTTCTTACTTATAATCCCTTTCAACTTTTCAGACATAGTTATCTGAGTATCTGCATTACCAAAGAATTCTTGGCAATTATCTTTTTGAAGTACAACTTCATAAACCATTAAAGGCTCGGAATAATCACCATTTGTATTCTTCTGTATTACTTCACTTATTTGTGTATTTCCTGTAAATATCTGCACATAAGACTGATTACCTGCCATCTCTTCCATTAACGCTACCACTTTAAGTCCCTGCTCATATAAAGAAGCCTGTTCCTTTTCAACTCCACAAGCTACCATACCAAACATCATAATAGCTGTTAAAATAATCATTATTTTCTTTTTCATATACCTCCTCCTTGTAAATTGGAATTCACTCTACTGTAATCCCATAATAAAGATTGCTAAAGCCATAATTACCATACCGGTCCATCCAATATATCTTCCTGCAATTTCCCAATCAGACGGTTCAGCATTTTCTACATTGCGAATTTGAAATGCCAGATTCCAACGAAACAGTTCATCTACAAACAAAATAATAAGTACATTAAGAATACAAATAAATGTACCACCCAACCATGCAAACACTTCACCCTTATGTGTTAATTCCGGACCATTCACCAGTTCATATATATTTAATGCAGAGGGTTCCATTCTATCAACTACATTTCCGTTTTCATCATATTCGACATCATAACTTGTATAAACAGAAAACCCCAAATTATCTAATGTCCCATCCTCATTGTATAACCAATAAGTATCTGTTGCATCTAAAACACCGCCTCGGAACAAAAGTTCATTTCCATTGTATATTTCTACTCCAATCATTTGTTCTGACAAATTATTATCTTCTGGAATCGCCGTGGAATCTTCTTTCATTGTGTATGTTCCATATGTCTTATTACCATAGTGAAAAACAATCGATTTATCTTCAGATACTATAAACTGGGCATTCTCCCCTTGGAGTTTACCTTTATATATTGTTTGCCCATTTTCTTGTGTTGGAACAAGAATTGCATCATGATATCTATACCCGACTTTTGAAATCGTTATGGGGTAAATTATAGCAAATATCAATACCATAACTGCCATAAAAATTAGGACACCTTTTTGATATTTATTTAGATTTTTGATTCTTCCCATGTTTTCACATCCTTCGTCAAATTAGAATTAACTATCTTTTTGGGGTCTGATCCATTCTCCTGTTTCTTTATCTTTCACTAAAACAAGTTCATAGCCACCATCCAGACGATTAAAATAAATTTCAGTATCATCCCCTTCAATCTCAAGTACAAAAGAATTTACTGCTCCAAACGAACTGTTTAAGCCACCAAACGTAGAATAAAAAGTAAGATAATGTGGTTTAACACCACCACCTTTATTTATAAATCCTCTGACATATCCCATGGAAGACGATACCTGTACACCAAGATTTATTGCTGTTCCTTCTTTTGAAACAGAGTAGTCAACTAATACGACATCTGTTCTTTTCCTAAATCCTGTGCTAATTAATAATGCAGTAACTATAATAACTATAATTGTAACTACCATTAAATATTTCTTTCTCACAAAACTGCTCCTATGCAAAATCAACTAATCATAAAAATACCCTACAACAAATTTATAAAATTCTTGGTTTGATGTATATATTCCTTCATACGGTACTTCGATATATACCTGGGAGTCCTCTTTATATATAAAATATCGATATGTACGTACTGACGAAAGAACCTCAATACTATAATATGTTTCGACTGCTGGATAGTCATTTATACTCACTTTTCTTATAGGTTGAGCTTCATCAATATTTTGTAATATAATACCAATCTCTTGATTTTCAACCATTATAGGGCAATTACCATCCTGCGTTATTGAAATCGAATGGATATAACGGTCCTTATTAGCTTTATTTTGTGTTGGACCACTAATTGATCCGACTTTTGGAAATATACTATCAAACACAAAATATCCACCAATAAAAGTGACACATAATATAAAACTAATAATCATAGCTATCTTTTTCATGCAATCATATCCTCTGTCAATCAATCTTTTTCCCACAATAGGAACAATACGCTCCCTTAGTTAATCGCATTTTCCCACAATGAGGACATTTGTCGGTAAACACTCTACTTAAAATACTAATAATAATTATTATCCAACAAACAAGACCAATGTAAGCCTCAACTGTAATGTTATAATCATTATCTAACAGTTTTAAGCCCATAATCGTCCAATCTATAAGAAAGATAATGAGCGAAATAACCAACGCTCTTGTTGCAATTTTCTTCATAGTTCTCACTCCCTATAAAGCTTTTTTAATTAAGATACTTGTTAATATCACAAATAGTATGCAAAATATTGTGACTGCTCTTCTCAGTTTTCCATTTGCATTTATTTTTTCATCAATCTTTCCAGAAAAAATCGCTATAACAGTAGCGATAATTATAAATATAAAATAAATTGGCATAAAAATTACTCCCTTTGTCATATTAACCTGGTTAATAATGCACCCTCGTAAAAACACCTATAAGAACAAGAATAATCCCTGCAATTCTCACCCATAACAAAGTTCTTTCAGATACTTCAGCTCCATTTGGCAAAACCGGATGAAAAATCCAAATCAATCCGCAAACACCAAATCCTATGCTTCTATAAATCCAAAAATCAAATATTTCTGTAATGATATTAGCTAGTAACTCATAAAATAAATAAGTACCATATATTTTTATAGGAAAGTATGGTAA
>CALAEX010000239.1 GCA_937891165.1 uncultured Lachnospiraceae bacterium
ATTGTTCGTGCTGCTGCGATATAAGATACCGACACTCTTCACATCAAACGAGGAGGTCATAGCCGTAACGGCTAATATGCTCGTTTTCATCGCTTTATTCCAGCTTTCGGACTGCTTGCAGGCTATCTCGATAAGCATCTTAAGAGGCTTGCAGGATGTGAAGATAATCATCCCTATCGTGGTGCTGGCTTATGTTGTTTTCAACATCCCGATAGGCTACTTCCTGGCGTTTAATTGCGGATTTAAGGCCGATGGTTTGATTATGGGCTTCATAGTCGGATTATCAACCTGCGCCGTGCTGACGATACTGCGCGTGAGAAGAAACATCCGCAGAATGGAACTTGAAGTGGAAAAAAATAATAAAAAATAATTTTTTAATATAAATAATATAAGCATTTTACTTAAAAAGAACAACAACTATAGAGATTATTTTAGAAACTAATAAATTATATAAGTATTTATAAATAAACTATACTACTCCTATACTAAATCTGTAGTGAGGGAATACATACAGTCTTTTATACTATTTATATATTTATCCTGTTTTAGAGCAGAGGGATAAATTTTTTCTAAGGATAGATATAATTTATTATCTATGAATTTTATCCCTATTGTAAGTTTAACCGTAATAGTTAAATAAGGTGTAGTATTTATGTAATCTAATACTATATTTCCTAATTCCTCCTTATTTATGGACAACCTGGCTAAATCTACTTTATAATCCGCATAGTCAGTTAAAGTATTACTCAATTTTGACCTAGCTAATATATACTTAGGCACTAATTTAGGTATAGCTTTAATTTCAAAATCTCTAACAACAAGAGTATCAGAACTACTGACCCTGACTTCTTCTAAAATAGGGTCTGCACACTCAACACCATATAATTTACCGTCTTTAACGCCTATAAAAATATTAATCGAATGCCTGAAATTATAGCAATCTTTTATAATATAATTATTGTCTAATACTAAAACAGAATTATCATCTATGCTATATGGAACTGTAGGTATGTGGATTTCCATGTAAACTACCCCCTAACTAACCTGATTTTACTATTATCAACACAATTGTAAATATGAATATAAGACTCTACTATCTTCTGAATACTTTGTAATTTTAGTTCTTTAAGAAAGAAAGGATAACTACCCATTATAGTATAAGTTACAGCTTCAATCTCTTTATTCCATGCTAAAGATATAATCAAAGAATACGAATCTGCATAACTGTTCTTATTTAAATCTGATAACTCTTTTTTAAGTTTATCATCTATATCTATAAATACTTTATTGCAGTTATACTTAGAAAAATCAATAGCTGAACCTGCTAATTTATATCTGGCTAAAGCATACTTTGGTACTAAACTAATTCTATCATAGTTATAACCACTTAGAGTATATTCGTAGCCAGTATTATCAGAACAAACTAAAATTACTTCACAAGATTTACCTATACTCAATTTTAAATATATGTTTGATATATTAGTTTCTCTAGACCCCAAGAACAAAATAGAATCATCTAAATCTTTAATTAAGGGGGCTGTCAATACCATAATTTATCCTCCTATTCTACCCCTATACCTAACCTTTTACTATATTTAAAACCTTTGAACCAACTCTAGCCCGTATTTCATTAAACATACTAGGTGAATCATTCATAAGTATAATACTGTTAAAAGTATTAGGCTTAAACACAAAATAATACTTTTCGACATACATTTTAGGTATCTCTAATTCTAATATAGGTACTTTATACTTAGATAATATAGTTTCATAATTATCAAAAAATTCCATGCCAGATAATTTATATCTTGCTACCACACCTATTGGAATCTTATATAACTTAGTTAAACCATAAGTTATAGGCATAGCATAACTATTATGCCTATATACACTATATGCTCTGTCTGGACATATTGTATAATAAAATTCATCTATATAATCTAATAAAAATTTATCCCTAAAAAGAAAATTCCTATCCTCTATGTCATTCTTAGTGACAAAAGGTAATTTATACTTATTCATCTCCATAATTTTAACCTCTGGCTATGAAGGATACCCCAACTCCTAAGGTAGAGCTGTTTATTCAATACTATCATACCCTGTCTCAATCACTCTATTTCCGTATTCGTCCTCTAAATCATAGCCTCTATATGACTTTCCAATTACTTTTACTCTTGTTCCTTTTTCAAAATATCCTGCACAACTATCAACTTTTCTTTTTGTTGTTACCCATTCTCCAACTTCAAATCCATTTTTATTCTTTACATATGCCATAATCTTTACCGTTTTTAACCTTTCCTATACTTGATAATTTTTATTTTACTTAGAAATTTCTTTCACAACAGCAAGTAATTCTTCCTTTGCTGTATTTAATGCATTTATATACTTTGCTTCTGCTTTATTCAACTTCTTATGCAACTTGATACCCTTTTCTAAGGGTACTATTAATACAGGCTTGAATTTACAGCCTGTCCTACCTTTAATAACTACATACCCGTCATTCGATACTTCTTCAACTTCTCCACCCAATAAAAATGGAGCAGTATCATACTTCCAAAATGCGTATAACTTACTCATAACATATCCTCTAATCACGTCTTTAAATATGAGTTTTATGCCACCCAAAAGCTTTATCATTAAACATCTTTATCCCCTACAATAACCACTTTATAGTGACATCCTGTATTAACCATTTCGCCATCGCTATCTCTAAATAATACATTTCCTTTATAAATATCTTTTACAGCTAAATGAAAATGATAAGGATGTTTGAAATATTTATTATTCTTTGGTGTTGACCTCATGTACCCCTTACCATTAAACTTAACAAGTTCTTCTAATCGTACTTTTTTATATATCTTTTCCAGATAATCCAACTCAGATAACCCTTCTTCATATTGTAGTTCAAATGTTTTCAAACTGTCACCCCAATCTGCAATATCGTTTTTACTTAACAATGTACCATTTTACTTTTAATATTCTGATTCTGTTTCTCAATTAAATCTACAACTTGTTCAAAAGTTCCGATAAACTCTTGCTTTTGTTTTCCTTTATAAACTACAATCCAATTTTCCTTATCATAACTGTATGCCCAATAATATTCTGCATCGTCGTAAGGTCTTACCTTGAACGTCTGATATCTGTTGTCATGTGTTGGGTATCTATTGCATTTTGGATAGTAATTTAACTTATACCCTCTGTATTCCTCCATAGTCTCTACCCCCTATGTTCTTGAAAGTCCGAATCTATTGCCATTCTAAAGTATACAAATCCTCTTCAAGTGTTCTTGTCATAGTAATCTTTACCTCGTTATTTTCAAATACCCCATCTTCTGTCGCAATCTGAATAAATGAATGTGACTTTTCAAAAGAATACTTCTTCATTAATTCTTTCAATAACTGTTTTCTATTCATAATCATTCCTCCATTTTGGTAATAAATTTGTGTATTTATAGATATTTTAAAGTGTTATGGAATATAACCAATTATCAAAATCTTCATAGTCTTGCAATCTTCCATCTACTTCCACCCATCCATCATTAGATTCTCTGACTATAGAAAAACCCTTGAAGTTTCCATACACTCTTAATGAGGTATCTGTTACTTTTTCATACTTAATTCCATAAGAAATCAATCTGCCTAAAATATATTCCATCATATTCCTTTCCTCCAATCTACTGAATCACTCATTTATTGCCTAATCTCTAAAACCTAAATAGTCTGCTACATACTCAAAATACACAGGCAATTGTCCATCACCATTTTTATCTGCAATTTCTTGTAAATCAATTTCTTTCCCGTCTACTGATACAAAAATAACATTATCATCATTGCATGGAACAAAGTTGCAATATCCACAAAAGTCTACCATCCATTCATCAAAAGTCTTTTCGTTTGTTATTTCTTTCCCAATTTCATTAACACTAATAATTTTAATTAACATATCAATCATTCTCCTTTTAATTTACACATTCAATACTACTAGTCTACCAATCCATAGCGTTAATATCCGCTATATTAGACATATTGTTTTCCTCAACAAATCCCTCTGCTTCTTCCACTGTTAAAAAATCTACAACATTTACTTCTTCATCATCTGTATCTACCCATGTCACATATACCATATTATTCTCCTCCGTTTTCTTGTTAAAATCATTATCTTAACAACTCATTATAAGTACTTATTATCTCTTGCTCCAACTTAAATCTATCGGTATAACCACTCTTTTTTAAATCTTCAAATAGATAAGCAGAGAACTCATACCCCTTTTCATTCATAGAACTTATTTTAAGAAAACAACCATTTCTATCCATAAGATATTGATTATGTTTAACGAAAAGAACTTTGAATGGCTCACAATTACTCCACCTATCACCATAAGTATCAATATAAAAAACTGTTCCGTTTTTACACCTACGGATAAATTTCTTTTTTCTTTCTTTTATCTTTTTCATTGCTACCTCGTATCTCTACATCTGTTTGATTACAGTTACATCATAACCTGTCATGCCAACAGAACTACACTTTGACTTCTCACTAAAATTGACAAGAAGTCGTTCTACGTCAATATCTCTTTCAACATTCACTTTCATTATCTTCTTCTTTTAGTTTCAGTCTTTCAGAACCTAAAATAACCACATGTACATCACACGCTCCATGTCTCATTAAACGAACAATTTCGCCACCAAGTTCGTGTTCAGTTAGATAATCAGACCTACATCTTTTTAAATTCATTTCATAAGTTATTACAAATCTGTCGTTCATGATTTCTCCTTAAAATCCAAAACATCTATCGAAACTTTCAATCTCTTCTAAAGACATAATTCCCTCCTTATTTAACCCTTTTACTTATAATTTTAATCTACAAAATCTGTAGTTTTCATCTTACTTATAAATTTAACCTCATCAATAAAAGCATTAGGTACAGTTTTCAGTTCATCTAACCAATCTAATAGCATATCATCGATAGATTGATACTCTAAATGCCCACAATAGTTACTACCCAACCAGTCTGTTGTTGATTTGTGGTCTACCCCTAAATCGTCATCCATAACAAATCTACCATCTTCAAAAAACTTGTAGTTATAATCAAAACAATCACAGATTTTCTTTACTATATCTTCTTTTTGCATGACATACCCCACTATATTTGGGTCTCTATGCTCTTTCATGCCAAGTGGTTCTGTCTTTGGAAATGTTTTTATATAAGTTTCTCCACTATATACCATATAACTTATTCTGTAATTCTTTGCATCTTCACTAAAAGACATTGGTGAACCTTTTATTCTATGTTCTTTTAATATATTCTCTGCCTTCTTTAATTCTCTATCAGTCATATTTTAACCCTCCAATCCGTTATTCTATACTATAATTATACCATATACAGCGAAAAAAATCAATATAAAGTATTAAAGTCTATACTAAAACTAATAAAAAAGAAGGCTCATTTAAGCCCTCTTTAGTAATCTATATTTATACCACCAATTTTTTATACCCTTCTAAACTTTTATCAAATTACGTTACAGTCATTAAATAATCTCAAATTTTAAAATTAAACTTTTAATATACTAATAATGTCTATATAGTTTATAAGTTAGAAATGATGCCCCTAATTTGAGGTATTTAATTTAAGAAAAAATCTCATACCCCCAATTATTCTAAATAAAGTCCTCCCAATCCTCGAATAAGTCCTCCTCCTTAATATCATTACACTTTTCTAGTACATTGAAAATGTCTGCATAAGTAAACAAATCATTTTCACAAGTTTTTTAGAAAATCATTCACGAGATTTTATGGATGCAAGATACTATGTGACCAAAGAGGGATGGCAAGGTATGTCTCCAATTGCAATATACACCTATGCGTTCAACCTTGGAAATATTACAAAGTATCTGTTGTCAAATTGGGAGACTGTAGTAAATGGCTAAATTAGGAGAAGTTTTCACAATCGCATCAGGGGGGACACCCGACAAGAGAAATCCGTCCTACTATGAAAATGGTACAATACCATGGGTTAAAACAGGTGATTTGAAGAATCAATATATACCAACTGGTATTGAATGTATCACAGAAGAAGGCCTTGATAACAGCTCAGCAAAACTGTTCCCCCCTAATACGGTGCTGGTAGCAATGTATGGTGCTACCATCGGAGCGTGTTCAATCCTTCCTTATGAGGCGGCAACGAATCAGGCTTGTGCAGCGTTTCTGCCTAGTGAGAATGTACTACCGGCGTAATTATAATATTTCTTATCACGTAAAAGGGACCAATTTGTGAA
>CALAEX010000240.1 GCA_937891165.1 uncultured Lachnospiraceae bacterium
GAACTAAAGGAGCTGATGAATCAAATATGGGATACACAAAAATCCATCCTATCAAAGCAACCGTTGATAAAGCAATAACATACATTTGCAATCCAGAAAAAACAGAGGAAAGTATCTTAATTTCCTCTTATGGTTGTAGTCCTAAAACTGCTGTCTATGACTTTAAATTTGCTCTATCTAAAACTAGACAATCGGATGAAAATAAAGCCTATCATCTCATCCAAGCATTTGCTCCAGGAGAAGTTACTTATGAAGAAGCTCATCGCATTGGAATAGAACTTGCAGACAAACTACTGGAAGGAAAATATTCTTATATTGTCACTACTCATATAGATAAAGAGCATATCCATAATCATCTCATCTTTTGTGCTGCCGATAATATCGACCACAAGAAATATCATGATTGTAAAAAAAGCTATTATCATATTCGGAAATTAAGTGATACATTATGCAAAGAACATGGCTTGTCTATCATTCCACCAAGTAAACAAAAAGGAAAATCTTATAAAGAATGGATGGAACATAAAAACAGTAATTCTTGGAAATCACAGCTAAGAACAGATATTAACGAAAGTATCAAACAAGCCAATTTTTATGAAGAATTCCTTTCCATTATGAAAGTAAAAGGCTATGAAATAGAGCATACTGATTTTAATAATCCAAACACTGATATCACCTTCCGTTTCCCTGATAAGGACTACTTTATTCGTGGCAATGTACGTTCTTTAGGTAAAAATTTTACAAGAGAACGTATTAAAGAACGTATTGAACAAAAGCCAAAAGAACGCGCTAAGCAAATGCTCCATTCCACCAAAATCAATAAACTAATTGATACATCTTCCAATGAAAAATACAAACAAAATGTTGGATTACAGAAATGGGCAGAGAAGCAAAATTTAAAATTAGCAGCAAAAACTTATGCTACCTTAAATGAAAAAGGATTTCAATCTTTAGAAGAATTAGAAGAACAAATTTCTACTTTAACACACCAATTTTCTTCTATTCGAACAAAAACGATTTCTTTAGAAAAGCAGATACGAGAACAAGCTCTCTTATTAAAATATGCTGAACAATACATAGAAAATAAACCATATCATGATAAATTTATGAAAGCAAAAAATCAAGATGCCCTATTCCGTAAATATGAATCACAGATTATTCTTTATCGTGGTGCAAAAGAAATGCTAAAAAAAACTGGAATCAATCCAGCTAAAATTAACCCTACAGAAATTCGTACAGACTATGAAAAAATGATACAAGAACATGACACTCTTATTGCAAAATATAAAGCTGAAAAAGGCATATTAAAAGACTTACAACAATTAAAAAATACCATTACTCAATATATGGATATGCCAAAACGCACTACTATCCTACAACAACAAAAACAACAAGAATTATAACTATTTTTAATTTTTCAATCCTAGTAGAAAAAACATTTTATACATGATATAATAAAAACTGCCATACGAAGTGTGTGTAGATAACAAGCATAAACAAAGTTTATGATATAATCTAGGAAAAGACATAGCGTATCTATTTACCCAAAACCAAATTATTATAAATAATATATGTTAATATGCATTGGTAATAATAAATATATTGATAAATAAAGGAGTCCTCATATATGGCAACACATCTTCAAGAATTTACAATTCATGATTATAAAGGGATTCATGAATTAAAATTAAGTTCATTAAATAGCATTAATATATTAACTGGTGATAATAATTGTGGAAAAACAAGTGTCCTTGAACTTCTATCTACTGTTGAAAATCCACAATATACAGATTCTTGGATTTTATGTACAAGAATGCAAAATATTCTTTCTAGAAATAGACTATATTATAATGGCTTTTATCATATGTTCTCGATAGACAATAATGATAAAATCATCTCTTACGAATATATAGATAAAGATAATAATTCTAATCATATTGTATTAAAAGCTGACTTTGAAACCATGCAAATCTCGGAAAGAGAAATGTATAAAATTAACGGATTTCATAGAACAGAAAATCAAAAAAATGATAATGAAATCTTAGATACTACTTGTATGCATTTATATACGTATTCTAATAACCAGCTCATCAATAAAGACTCTATCTATGATTTCCAAACTTTACTTTCTAAATCTGGAAACAAAAAGAAAGCTTTTATTAAAACAATGTACGTTTCTCCTGTAGACCATGCACAAGGAACTATCTTTCTGGATGAAATTATGTCTGACCCTGAATTATATGAAGAATTGATTCACATCCTCAAAGAATTTGACGATTCCATTCTTAGTGTTAATGCAATTAATAATACTGCTACTCCATTCTCAACAGAATATAAAATACTAACCAAAAAACACGAAAAAGCATTACCATTAAGTTCTTATGGCGATGGAATGAAAAAAGCACTACTACTGTTAAGTGCCATCGTAAGTTCTCGTAACGGCATCTTATTACTTGACGAATTTGAAACAGCAATACACACCTCCGCTATGGATTCTATTTTCTCTTGGTTACTCCGAAGTGCTAGAAAATTGAATGTTCAAGTGTTTTTAACTTCTCATAGCAAAGAAGCTATCAATAAGCTATTGCGAGTAGATGCAACATTACAACCATACATTAATTTATATACTTTATATGATTACAATGGAAAAAATTATGTTCGAATGATGAATTGTTTCGATGCTATCAATGCACAAGATAATCTAGGATTGGAGTTAAGATAATGAACAATATTATATTATGCGAAGGTTCCACAGACTATTTCTTATTACAATACTATATGCGAGAAGCATACCAATGGATAGATGATACCTCCATTCAAAATGGCATATTAAAAATGCCAAAACAAAAATCAAGAAACTTGACAAAAAATTCAGATATATTGACTATCATGGCAGTTGGTGGTTGCAGTCAAATAGGAAATGGTCTGAGAACGGTATTAAATAAAAATTATCTTTCTCCTCCAAACTTATCCGATGTATATAATAAAATTGTTATTGTTACGGACCGAGATGAAGTTGGCACAGAACAGACCTTTATACAAACATTACAACAAGTTTTAAGTGAATACAATATAACTACCACTACTCCTATTACAAATAACACTTGGTTACCATACTCTATGCAAAATCAAGTAGGCATTACCATAGACTTTTCCATTCTGCTACTAATTATTCCTTTTGAAGAAAATGGTGCTATGGAAACTTTCTTATTAAACGCTATTGCAGATAAAGATTCGTATGATAAAACTATAATAGAACAATGTAATCAATTTGTTGACCAAATTGACCCTGAAAAACGATATTTAACTTCTAGACGATATATTACAAAAGCAAAATTTGATACCTACTTTTCTGTCAGAACACCTGTAGAACAATATGCCGAAAGACAAAGTATTGTAAAAAATGTAAAATGGGAAGAATATAATCACATTCAAACAGCTTTTCAAAAATTAGGCGAATTATAATTTCTTATATTCTATCTATGGTAAGGAGGATTGAATAGAATGTGCAATTTATCAGATTTAATTGAAGAACGTGGCATTCAGAAAGGAAGAATGGAAGCCCTAAAAGAATTCCGAAATGAAGAAGTAAAAGCCTTTGTTAATATAGTAAAAACATTTATTCCAGACGAAGAATTATTATATCAGACATTAATTCAACATGAAATATATAAGGATATTCCAAAAGAAGTTGTTTCAAAATACTTTCATGCATAATTTCGAGTCTATGAGAAAAAGTCTGTAAATACAGTCTTCTATGATACGATGAAGGGTCAGAAACTATGGTGATAGTTTCTGGCTCTTATTTATATATAACTCATAAAAATAAGCATGTCAAGAGCGACTGAGAACTTCCCGGTCGTCGGACCGAACTTATTTCTCTGCTTATTCTGGTAAGCGTCCTTCGTACATAATACTCAGTTCGCCATACACCTGTCCCCAGTTTCTTACGGGTAAGTTCCATTTTTTTGTTGCTTCAAATGTAGATAAATATAATGCTTTTAATAAAGCTCCTGCACTTGGAAATATACTGCGTTGTCCGTTTAATTTTCGATACGTTGCATTTAAACTCTCTATCGCATTGGTCGTATAAATCACTTTTCTTACTTCTGCGGAAAATTTAAAAATAGGTGAAATCACATCCCAGTTTTGTTTTCAGCTTCTCATTGAGTTTGGATATTTTTCTG
>CALAEX010000241.1 GCA_937891165.1 uncultured Lachnospiraceae bacterium
AAAAAGCACATGACATGGGATTGCAAGTTTGGGCATTGATTGACAATTTTGATTCTAATGTAAGTACGTATGAATTATTCTCTTCTTCCAAAGCAAGAAAGTCTTTAATTGACAATATGATGCAAGAAGCAAAAGTGTATGGTTTTGATGGTTGGAATATAGACTTTGAAACATTGGCTTCAGAAACAGGAATTCATTATATTCAATTTTTAAAAGAATTGTCGATTCGTTGTAGACAGGAAGGATTGATTTTATCGGTAGATAATCATGTGCCAGCTCCATATAATGAGTTTTATGATTTACAAACCCAAGGAAAAGTAGTGGATTATGTAATTATTATGGCATATGATGAACATTATGCTGGTTCACCCGTAGCAGGTTCCGTAGCTTCTATGAACTTTTTTAAGAAAGCACTGAATGACACATTAGCTAAAATGCCAAAAGAGAGAATTGTAATGGCAGTTCCATTTTATACAAGACTTTGGGCAGAACAAACGGTAGATGGTGTAGTAAAGGTGTCTTCTGAAGCATTGACAATGAGTGGAGCACAAACAGTTTTATCTAGTCGAAATATAAAGCCAGAGTTAGATGAAGCAACAGGTCAAAATTATGCAGAATATGTGGAAAATGGAACTACTTATAAAATTTGGATGGAAGATGTGGATTCTATGAAGCAACGTTTAGAAGTAATTTCTGCTGGGGAAGTAGCTGGTATTGCAGGATGGAGACTTGGATATGGAACACAAGAAATTTGGTCAATGATGGAGCAGTATATTAAATAGTTTTGCCTAAGTATTGTATGAATTGAGGTATACTATCATAAAATAAAATAATCAAAATTTTTTACTAGTTCTAGATAGAGTAACAGAAGTATTAGAACCAGAAAGGATTTGTTTGAAAAGAAAAGCGATTACATTAAGTTTATTAGTGGGAATTTTACTATTTGGTGGAGCTTATGTAAAGCGAATAGAGCAGGAACAAGTTGCGTACACGATGGGAAATACTGCTACTGTGGTAGTGATTGATGCAGGACATGGTGGTATTGACCCAGGAAAAGTTGGGGTTAATGATGCTCTAGAAAAAGAGATTAATTTAAATATTGCCATGCATTTGAAAGATTTATTAGAGCAAAATGATATTACTGTTGTTATGACAAGGGAGGAAGACAAAGATTTAGCTTCGGAACATGCTTCTAGTAGAAAGAATGAAGATTTACGGGCTAGAGTGCAATTAATAACAGAAACAGCTCCTATGGTTGTGGTTAGTATTCATCAAAATAGTTATCCAGAAGAAGATGTAGATGGAGCACAAGTATTTTATTATTCTGGTTCAGAAGAAGGAAAATTGCTAGGAACTATGATACAAGAACAATTGAAAAAAGAAATAGATGATGGAAATCATAGAGTAGCAAAAGCAAATAAGGACTATTATTTATTAAAGCGTTCTAGTAGTCCAGCAGTTATTGTAGAATGTGGATTTTTATCAAATTATAAAGAGGCAGAGTTGTTAATTACAGAAGAATATCAAAAGAAGCTGGCATTTGCGATTCATCTTGGAATCTTGCAGTATATTGAAACAAAGGATATAAAATAAAAGTTAAAGGTAGAAAGAGAATGGAAACCAAAATAATAAAAATAGATAGAAAGCATCTAGATAAGGCTTTAATAGAAGAAGCAGGAAAGCTTTTAGCAGAGGGTGCTTTAGTGGCATTTCCAACAGAAACCGTATATGGTCTTGGTGGAGATGGATTAAAAGAGGACGTAGCAGAAAAGATTTATAGGGCAAAGGGAAGACCTTCGGATAATCCATTGATTTTGCATATTGCAGAGTTGTCTGCATTAGAAGTGTTAGCGGTGGATATTCCAGAGTTGGCATATCGTTTAGCCGAAAAGTTTTGGCCAGGACCACTTACTATGATTTTAAAAAAGAGTAGTATTGTTCCTTATGCAGTCACAGGTGGATTAGATACGGTAGCAATTCGTATGCCATCTGATGAAATTGCAAGAGAGATTATAAAAGAATCAGGTACTTATATTGCTGCTCCGAGTGCGAATTCTTCTAGCAGACCAAGTCCTACAAAAGCAGAGCATGTCATAGAAGATTTATTTGGGAAAATAGATATGATAGTAGATGGTGGTGATTCTGATATAGGATTGGAATCTTCGATTATTGATTTATCTGGTGAAGTTCCAATGATTTTGCGTCCAGGATTTATTACAAAAGAAGATTTTGAAGAAATTGTAGCAAAAGTAGAGTATGATAAAGCAGTACTTGCCAAAAAAATGCAAGAGTCAATAGTAGCAAAAGCTCCAGGGATGAAATATCGTCATTATGCTCCAAAGGGGCAGATTACAATTGTAGAAGGTAAAGAGGCAAAGGTAGCAAATACTATCAATGCTTTCGTAAAGGAAGCAGAGCAAAAAGGAGTGAGAGTTGCCGTGCTTTGTGCGGAAGAAACAAAAGAGAACTATCAATGTAAGCATATTTATTCTCTTGGTTCTTTGAAACAGGAAAAAGAAATGGGAGCTCATTTGTTTGCCACATTGCGTTCTTTTGATAAAGATGGAATGGAAGTTATTTATTCTGAGAGCTTTGAGCAGACAAAATTAGCAAAAGCTATTATGAATCGTTTGCGAAAGGCAGCAGGATATCAAACAATAACTTGTGAATAATAATACAAAAGGAAAGGAAGATGTAGTGATGATAGCTTTAGGATGTGACCATGGTGGTTATGATTTAATGCAGGAGGTAATAGCTCATTTAGAAAAAAGAGGACTTGAGTATAAAAATTTTGGTACTTATACAAAAGATTCTTGTGATTATCCAGAGTTTGCTCATGCGGTAGCTCATGCGGTAGCGGATGGAGAATGCGAAAAAGGTATTTTAATTTGTGGTACAGGTATTGGTATTTCGATTGCAGCCAATAAGGTAGAAGGAATTCGTTGTGCACTGTGTCATGATTGTTTTAGTGCAAAAGCAACAAGAGAGCATAATAATTCCAATGTACTTGCGATGGGTGGAAGAATTATTGGACCTGGACATGCATTAGACATTGTGGATTTATTTTTAGATACTCCATTTTCTAATGATGAAAGACATATTAGACGTATTGCAAAAATAGAAGAATAATTAGTATAAAAAAAGGGTATCGAGAAATAGAACCAATATAAGCAAGGCTTTTATCTATTTCCCGATTATCCCTTATCTTTTTATCTATCATTGTAATGGTCTTTACAAGCATATATTTCAATAATATCATTTTCTAGTATTTTGTAGATGAGTCGGTCTTTTTCATTGATTCTTCTGGAGAAAAATCCTTGAAGATTACCTTTTAATGCTTCAGGTTTGCCTTCTCCTTCTAAAGCACCATTTCTCATAATATCCATAATTAATTTATTAATTTTTTTTAGTGTTTTTTTATCTTGAGTCTGCCAATACATATATTCGTCCCAAGCTTGTTCTGTGAATTGTGGTCTACTCATTCTCTAGTGCCTCTAGTTCTTCCATAGTTTTTACAATGACACGCCCTTGTTTTGCTTGTTCTATAGATAGATTTAATTTATGCATATATTCAGAATTTTTTTTAATTCGTTGGAGTTCATTATATTCATCTTCGCTTATTAAAACAACATTTTTTTTCTTTGGTCGAGTAATAATAATACTATCCCCATTGATGGCTTTTTCAATATAATATTTTAAATTAGCTTTTAAATCGGTTGCAACAGTTGCAGTTATCATAACATACCTCCTTTTCTGAAATAAATACTTTATTTGGTATTATATAAAATACTTTATTTCGTACTTATATTATAAATGGAGTTATATGAATTTGCAACAAAATTTTTAAGGTTTTACACAGAAGCTTTAGTATAAGGTGCAAGTTCTAATCGAATAAAATAACCTTTATCATGGTCACAGACAGGACATTTTTCTGGTACTTGTGTACTGTGAATTACATTTCCACAATTTAAACATATCCAATCGCAAGCGATATCAGAAATAAAAAGTTTATTATTTTCTAACAGGTCTGCAAAATAGGCAAAGCGGTTTGCGTGAGTTTTTTCTACTTCTGCGATTAATTTAAAATGAGCAGCTACTTTTGGAAATCCTTCTTTAGAAGCAACTTCTGCAAAATGTTTATAGACATCTTCATATTCTTCTAATTCGTTATGTTCTGCAAAACGTAATAATTGAATAACGGATTTTGTAATATCTACTGGATAAGTGCCATCAATAGAAATGGTCTCTCCTGCTAATTCTTTTAGATGTTGATAGAAAATTTCTGCATGTTCTTTTTCTTGCTCTGCAGTAAAATGGAATATTTCGGAAATAACGTAAAGATTTTCTTGTTTTGCCTGTTCTTTTGCAAACGTATAACGGTTTCTTGCTTGACTTTCTCCTGCAAAAGCACGCATTAAGTTTTTCATAGTTTCGCTGTTTTTGAAATCAACTGACATAAATAAT
Source organism: uncultured Lachnospiraceae bacterium (assembly GCA_937891165.1). Classification (GTDB taxonomy): domain Bacteria; phylum Bacillota; class Clostridia; order Lachnospirales; family Lachnospiraceae; genus SIG299. Next base: position 4,465 of record CALAEX010000241.1, read on the forward strand.
TTACCTCATTTTCTTTCATTTTTAATAAAAGTATGCTCATAATTCAAAGAAACTATACGAGGGGGACTTATTTGATTTGGTTAAAAAATAGAAAAGCTTTCAAAAAATGTTTGACAGTGATAAAATGGAATAAATAATTTGAGATTTAGGAGGTTTTGTATATGAATATTGTAACTACAACATCTGTGTTTCCAAGAGGATATAGTAGTGTAAGTGCATTAGAGCGTTTAGAAAGAATTGGATTTCCATGCCTTGATTTAGCATTTGACTATTGTGTTTCACCAGAAGAACTTAACCCTAAGCCATCACCTTATTTACATACAGAAGCGGAATATCCTTTTGAAAGTAACGATTGGAAGACTTGGGCTAATAAATTGCGTACGTGTGCAGATAAATTAGGTGTGAAGTATACGCAAGCCCATGCACCATATGGTGGAGAGTGTCACAATGAAATGATGTTTCGGAGTTTTGAAGTGTGTCATATTCTAGAAATTGGACAAATGGTAGTGCATCCAGTTTGGCATGATAATGAGAATCGTATTTTAGAAGATAAGGAAGAATTTATTCAAGTGAATGTGGAAGCTATGAAGCCGTTGTTAGAAGTTGCAGAGAAAAATGGTGTAGTAATACTATCAGAGAATTTGTTATGGGGTGCATCAATCTATCCAGAAAACATTTCAAATTTGGTGGAAGCTATCTCAAGTCCTTATTTTAGTTGGTGTTGGGATATAGGGCATTCAAACTGTTTTGGCATTTCGCCTAAGAGCATTAGAACGGTAAAATGTATTCCAAAGTCTTTACACATTCATGATAATCATGGGAATGGGCAAGATGAGCATTTGTTTCCTGGGGATGGTAATATAGATTGGAAAGAGGTTTTGGATACATTAGTAGCTGTGGGATATAAAGGGGATTTGGTCTTTGAGGCACATCATCAGTCTATTCATACATTGGACGAACATAGAGAACTTCTTTTGGAGAATTTGCTTGAGCGTGGTCGTAAGATTCAAGCATATATGAAAAAATAAGCTAAGTAATTAACGTGAGTTCGACAAAAACACCTATGCAGAAATGGTAGTTCCAAACTGAATA
>CALAEX010000242.1 GCA_937891165.1 uncultured Lachnospiraceae bacterium
ACGTACGGTTCAATGAGAGGGAAATAACATATGCTGTTATTTCTCTACTCTATTTACGGTTTCGATTTTTATGGGGAGACAGGAGGAGGCGTGTCATATGGCGAAGTATACAAGTAGTGAAAAAGAAGAAAAATTCTTATATAAAGACCAAGCGTTACGTTATAGAAGAACAGACCGTCTTGTATTGATTTGCTCAGTTGCAATGTATTCCATTTGTATGATATATTTGGTACTAGGAATGGTTTGGAAAGAATCCGAGTATCCATTTTTATTACAAATTTCAAATTGGGTTGTAATGGCAAGTATTATTAGTAATATTGTCATCTTTAAAAAAGATAAGACAGGAAAGAAGTTTCGTATTATCAATGCAGGTTGTACGGCTATTATTTATTTACTGATTGTATTTATCACAGATGCTACATTTATTCAATGGACACTAGCTGGTGTCTTAGCAATGAATTTTACTTATTTTGATAAGAAATATTTAGGAAAAATGGCATTATTTTATGGTACAGCGTTTTTGATTAGCGTAGTTTATCGTCAAAGAATTGGCTTAGCTGGTGGAGAAGCAGATGACATTGGAATGTTTTTGATTATTATTGGTGTTATGGTTGCTTCTTATAGTTCGGGGAAAATAGGTAAAATTTATGTAGATGATATGACAGGCTATATGGAACAACAACAAAAACAACAAGATATTATGTTGCAAGATGTACTTTCTACTTCTCGTATTGTAAAAGAAGAAACAGAAGTTGGTAATGAGCATGTAAAAGAATTGTATCATGCTGCTACTACAGTACAACGTAGTATGGAAGAGATTTCTGATGCTACAGAGATGTCAGCAGAAAATGTACAAGAGCAAAACATGATGACACAGGAAATTCAAAGAGCAATTGAAGGAACAGTCAAACGCTCTGAAACAATGGTAGGAGTAGCAGAAGAATCAAATACAAGTATTAGAGAAAATATGCAAATGATGGAAGATTTAAAAAATCAGTCAGAACGTATTTCTATGACAAATCAAAAAGTAAATGAAGCAATGGAAAAATTACAACAAAGAACAAAAGAAGTAGAAGAAATTGCGGGTATGATTTTTAAGATTTCCAATCAGACGAATTTATTAGCATTGAATGCTTCGATTGAAAGTGCAAGAGCAGGAGAAGCAGGAAAAGGTTTTGCTGTTGTTGCAGAACAGATTCGTCAGTTAGCAGAACAGACGAGAGTTTCTACGGAAAATATCCGAACGATTGTGACAGAGTTAGATACTAATGCGACAGAAGTAGTGAGTGCAGTGAGTCAATCTATGGTAGCAACGGATGAGCAAAATGAAAGAATTATAACCGCAGCAGAAAATTTTGAGAAACTAGATAAAAATATTACATCGTTGATTGGTGGAATTAAGCAAATTGATACAGATATTTTAGGTATTTTTGAAGCAAACAATAAGATTGTAGAAAGTGTTGCACAGTTGTCAGCTACATCGGAGGAAATTACAGCGAATGCGTTACAGGCAAAAGAATTAAGTAATAGTAATTTAAAAAATGCACAACAAGTAAAAGAGGCATTTTCTATGATTCAGACTACATCAGAAGGGTTGGATAAATACTTTTGAATTACAATGAAGCACAAAAAACGGCAATAGCACACAGAGAAGGGCCTATGCTAGTATTAGCAGGTCCTGGCTCTGGGAAAACAGCAGTAATCACAAGAAGAATTCTGGAGTTGATAAAAGCAGGAGTAGCTCCAGGAAATATTCTTGTGATTACTTTTACTAAGGCAGCAGCCCTAGAAATGGAAGAACGTTTTGAACATTTGCAAAAGAAAGAAAATGTATGTTTGGAAGGTCGAGTAAATTTTGGTACGTTTCATGCGGTATTTTTCAAGATTCTGAAATATGTTTATAATATCAATTCTTCCAATATTATTACAGAAGAAATGAGTCAACGTTTATTGTCCGAAGTTATTGAAAAGTTAAAAATAGAAATAGAAGATGAAAAAGAATTTATTGAGGAAATTCGTTCTGAAATTAGTAAAGTAAAGTCAGAACGTATTGATATTAGGAATTATTATTCGATGAATTGCCCAGAGGAGCAATTTCAGCGGATTTTTTTAGCATATACACAAGCAATGAAGCAAAAGCGGTGGATTGATTTTGATGATATTTTATTATATTGTGAAGATGTGTTAAAAAATCATGAGAATATTTTAAAGGCATGGCAGAAGAAATATGAATATATTTTGATTGATGAATTTCAAGACATCAATCAAATTCAATATAATATTATTCAGATGCTTGCAAAGCCACAAGATAATTTGTTTATTGTTGGGGATGATGACCAGTCGATTTATCAGTTTCGTGGAGCAAAACCAGAAATTATGTTAAATTTTTGTAACGATTATCCACAGGCAAAGCAAGTGTTATTAAACTATAATTATCGCTCTACAAAAGAAATTGTAAATGTGGCACTTCATGTAATTTCTTATAATAAAAAGAGATTTTCAAAAGAGATTTTAGCAACAAAAGAAGAAGGTATGCCGATTAAAGTAGAGAAGTTTGCAACGCAGGAAGAAGAAGGAGAGCGTATTATTCAGTTGATACGCAGTTATCAAAGCACGGGAATTCCCTATAAAGAGATAGCATTGTTGTTTCGGACCAATATACAAGCAAGAGCGATTATGGGTAAGTTACTTTCGTATAACATTCCATTTCAAATGAAAGATGTTGTTCCAAACTTATTTGACCATTGGATTGCTAAAAATATGATTGATTATATGAAGGTTGCTATGGGTAATAGAGAACGAGGACTTATACTCCAAATTATGAATCGCCCAAATCGATATTTAGCAAGAGATATGTTGAAGCACTCACAAGTAGATTTTACGAAATGGAAATTAGAATATAAAGGAAAAGGTAAAAACTGGGCAATCGAAAACATTGAAAAGTTGGAAAAAAATTTGAAATGGATTGCCAAAATGAATCCTTATGCAGCGATGCAATATATTCGCAAGGCAGTTGGATATGACGAATATTTACAAGAATATGCACAGTATCGTAGAATGCCAGTAGAAGATTTATTTGAAATAATGACAGAATTACAAGAAAGTGCCAAAGGATTTCAAACATTTGAAGAATGGTTTTTTCATATAGAGGAATATCGGAAAGAATTAGAACATCAAAAGGAACAAAGAAATAAAAGAAATTTAGATAGTGTGATGTTGGCAACGATGCATTCCTCGAAAGGATTAGAGTATGAAGTGGTTATTTTACCAGATGTAAACGAAGGAATTACACCTTATAAAAGAGCTGTTTTAGACGAAGAGTTAGAAGAAGAACGTAGAATGTTTTATGTGGCAATGACAAGAGCAAAGAGGCAGTTACATGTCTTTTCTATTCTTCGTTTGCATGGAAAGGAAATGGATGTTTCTAGATTTATTAGTGAAATGGGTATCAGCAATGATACAATAAAAGCAGGAACCTTAGTAGTGCATGTAAAATTTGGAAAAGGGAAAGTAATATCACACGAAAAAGGACAAATACGTGTTTATTTTGAAAAGTTAAGGGCAGAACGATTGCTCCAATTAGAAGTTTGTAAGAAAAATAATTTGTTGAAGATAGACTGAATAATAATGTCAATGATGATATTAAAAAAAGAATCTTGAGAGAGATTCTTTTTTATGTTATACTCTGTATGAAATTATAAATTTCAGAGAGAAAGGAAGGAAAGCTAGAAGTATGTTAGATTTACAAAAAGCGAGTATTTCTAAGAGAATTTCTGCATTTTTATTTGATGGAATACTGTTTCTTATTTTAGTAGTAGGTTTTGCATTTCTTCTTTCGACATGTTTTGGGTATGATAAGTATAATCAGACATTACGAGATGCTTATGCAATTTATGAGTCGAAGTATAATATTGTGTTTGACATATCAGAAGAACAGTATTACAGTATGTCAGAGGAAGATTTGGGGAATTATAATAATGCATACACAGAACTAACAAATGATAAGGAGGCAATGTATGCTTACAATATGGTATTAAATTTAACATTATTAATTGCTACATTAAGTATACTATTTTCGTTATCTGTGCTAGAATTTATCATACCAATTCGTTTGGGGAATGGTCAAACATTAGGTAAAAAAATATTTAGCATTGGTGTCATGCATACAGATAGTATTAAAATAACACCAATACTATTATTTATTCGAGTATTTCTTGGTAAATTTACATTAGAAACGATGATACCTGTCTTGATTATTTTTATGATATTTTTTAATATGACAGGTTTCATAGGTACTGTCATTTTAGGACTGATTCTGCTGTTGCAGTTTATTTTAATAATTGTAACTCGTACTAATTCTTTATTGCATGATATTCTTGCAAAGACAGTTGTCATTGACATGGCAAGTCAAATGATTTTTGACAATGCGGGGGAATTACTTGCTTATAAGAAAAAAGTACATGCAGAACAGGTAGCAAGGCAGACTTATTAAAGGTGTGCCAAAAGTATATAATAAAACAGTAGAGAAAGGGAAATGTATGAAAGTTGTATTGCAGAATTTAACAAAAGTATTTCCTAGCCGTAACAAAAAGTCAAATGAAGAAGTAATCGCAGTCAATGACTTCACATTTGAAATTCCAGATGGCAAATTGGTTGGTTTGCTTGGTCCTTCTGGCTGTGGAAAAAGTACCACACTTTATATGATTAGTGGCTTACAAAAGCCAACGAGTGGTAAAATTTTCTTTGGAAATGATGACGTAACAGAATTGTCAACAGAAAACAGAGGTATTGGTTTAGTATTCCAAAATTATGCACTTTATCCTCATATGACGGTAAAGCAGAACATTCTCTTTCCGCTTCAAAATTTGAAAGGTGCAGATAAGCTTTCAAAAGAGGAAATGTTAGAAAAAGCATATCATGCGGCAAAATTAGTACAGTTAGAAGAATTTATGGAACGTAAACCAAGCGAACTTTCTGGTGGTCAGCAGCAGCGTGTAGCAATTGCAAGAGCCTTAGTAAAAATGCCAAGAGTTCTTCTATTAGATGAGCCTCTTTCTAACTTAGATGCTCGTTTGAGATTACAAACTCGTGAAGAAATTAGAAGAATTCAAAAAGAAACGGGTATTACGACAGTATTCGTAACACATGACCAAGAAGAAGCTATGAGTATTTCAGATATTATCGTAGTAATGAAACTTGGTGTAGTACAGCAAGTAGGTGAACCACAGAAAGTATATGATAGTCCAGCAAATTTATTTGTAGCAAAATTCCTTGGCACACCTCCTATCAATGTATTTCAGGGTCGTGTAAAGAATAACGTAGTATATATTGGTCAAGATGCTGTGTTAGAAGTAAAGAATGTAAAAGACCAAGAAGTCATGATTGGTATTCGTCCTGAAGGTTTTATATTAGATGAAAAAGGACCATTCCAGTGTAAGTTAAGTAATGTAGAAGTGATGGGACGTGACGTAAGTATTGTATCTACCAATGATGCGTCCGTAAATCCAGTCGTTCGCTCGATTATCAATGCGGATAATAAAGTAGATACAAGCAAACAGATAGTAAGATACTCAATAAAACCACATAAGCTCTTTTTATTTGATAAGGAAACAGAAGAACGAATTTATTTTGAGGTGAAATAGTATGGTTGATAATAGACAACAATGGAAAGCATGGTTATATTTATCACCAGCGATTGCTTTATTACTTGTCTTTACTGTATGGCCAATTTTTAATACTGTCCGTATGGCATTTTTAGAGGACTATAGTGGGTTAAAAGCGGCAGCAGGTGCAAGTTTTAACTTTAACTTTAATAATTTTATCAAAGTTGTAGAGTATGGTGATTTTGTAACTTGCTTAAAAAATACCGTTTTAATTTGTGTACTGACAGTACCAATTTCTACTTTGTTAGCATTGTTAATTGCAGTTGCCTTAAATTCCATTAAGCCATTACAAAAAATGTTACAGACAATTTTCTTTTTACCTTATGTAACTAATTCCATTGCGATTGGTATGGTATTTGCTGCAATGTTTAATATTGTTGGTAATCTTGGAACAGGAAATGATATTATTGTAACCGCAGGTATTATCAATAACGTAATTGAATTTTTTGGTGGTGAAACAATCAATTGGATAAACTCTGGTTCTACTTATATGGCAAATATTGTAGTTATGGTTGTATATATTGTTTGGAATGCACTTCCATTTAAGATTCTTGTATTGCTTGGTGGTTTGCAAAGTATTAACAAGCAGTATTATGATGCAGCAAAAGTAGACGGAACTTCTCGTCGTAGAGTGTTTACAAAAATTACAGTACCACTTCTTTCTCCAATGCTTGCGTATGTTGTGATTACAGGTTTTATTGGTGGATTTAAAGAATATACAAGTATTGTTGGTATTTTCGGAGAAAAAATGGGTCCTCCAGACGATGCGGGAAGATTGAATACTATGGTTGGATTTATTTATGACGCTCTGAGTAAAAATCAGGGTCGTGCAAGCGCGGCAGCTTTGATTTTATTTGGTATCATTCTTGTTGTTACGATGATTAATATGCAAGTCAGCAAGAAGCGAGTTCATTATTAAGAGTGGAGAGAACCATATGGCAGATAAAAATAATACAATGAGTGAAAGAAATATACAAAAAGTATCCAGTAGTCAAAAGCTAATTAAGCTTTTGGTTCAAATTGGTGTCTATGCATTTCTTGGTTGTATGGCACTGATTGTACTTTTTCCATTCTACTGGATGATTATTTCTTCTTTGAAGACATTAGAAGAATATCGTTTAAGTGTACCTACGTTTTGGCCAAAACAAATTATGTTTAGTAACTATGCAGAGGCATTTACGGCAGCTAGTCTTGGTAGATTGTTTTTAAATACAATGTATGTTGGAATTGTATCTACAATACTTTCTTTAATTATTACAGTATTGAGTGCATTTGCCTTTGCAAGATTAGAGTTTAAAGGAAAAGATACGTTATTTGGTGCAATGCTTGCTACTATGATGATTCCGGGTGAACTTTTTACGATTACAAACTATATGACCGTATCACAACTTGGCTGGTTAAAGACATTTACTGTTTTAATTGTACCATTTTTAGTAAGTGTATTTTATATTTATTTGCTTCGTCAGAATTTTATGCAAATTCCAAATGAATTATATTTAGCAGCAAAAGTAGACGGAACAAGTGATATTAAATATTTGTGGAAAGTCATGGTTCCATTGGCATTACCAACGTTAATTTCGATTACGATTTTAAAAATGATGGGTTCTTGGAATTCTTATATTTGGCCAAGACTTGTAGCAAATGATGAAGCTCATCGAATGATTACAAATGGTTTGCGTAATGCGTTTACAGCAACGACAGGTGATGTCAATTATCCTGTGCAGATGGCTGCGGTTGCGATTGTATCTGCTCCATTGTTCCTTGTCTTTATTTTTTTAAGAAAATATATTATGGCAGGTGTGAGCAGAAGTGGTATTAAAGGTTAATAAGAAGCTGTTTAGAATAAATAGTTATCTTTTATTATTAACATTTTTATGAAAAAGGGAGGAAACAACAACATGAAAAGAAGAGTTTTATCTTTACTCTTAGTATGTGTGCTTGCACTTGGCATGGTTGGTATGACAGGTTGCGGCAATTCTGCAAGTAATGCAGATGCAAGTTTTACAGTACCAGAAGAAGGCTATAATGGAGAAGATGTGACAATTACATTTTATCACACCATGGGTTCTAACTTAAGTACTGTTTTGGAAAACTATATTGTAGAATTCAATAAGCTTTATCCAAACATTCATGTAGAACATTCTGCTGTTGGTGGTTATGATGATGTTCGTGACCAGATTAGTCAGGAAATTACTGCTGGAAATCAGCCAAATATTGCTTATTGTTATCAGGACCACGTAGCACTTTACAATTTAGCAAAAGCAGTGGTTACTTTAGACAATTTAATTGAAAGTGATATTGAAGTAACAAGAGCAGATAATACAACAGAAACACTTGGATTAACGCAGGCACAAAAAGATGATTTTATTGCGGGTTATTATCAAGAAGGTCAGAAGTTTGGTGATGGCTTAATGTATACAATGCCTCTTTCTAAATCTACCGAAGTTCTTTATTATAATAAGACATTCTTTGATGAAAATGGTTTAACTGTTCCAAAGACATGGGATGAATTAGAAGTTGTTTGTGCAAAAATTAAAGAAATTGACCCAAATAGTATTCCACTTGGATATGATAGTGAAGCAAACTGGTTTATCAATATGTGTGAACAGTATCAGTCCGATTATACAAGTGCTACAGGTGACCATTTCTTATTCGACAATGAAACAAACAGAGATTTTGTAAAGAAATTTAGAGAATGGTATCAGAAGGGTTATTTAACTACTCAAACATTATATGGTGCGTATACTTCTGGTTTATTTGTTACATTAAATGGTACAAGAAGTTATATGTCGATTGGTTCTTCCGCAGGTGCAACTTATCAGCGTCCAGCAGCAAGTTCTGATGGAACTTATCCATTTGAAGTAGGTATTGCAACTATTCCACAGGTAGATGCAAATAATGCAAAAGTTATTTCTCAGGGACCTAGCCTTTGTATTTTCCAGAAGAGCAATCCACAGGAAGTAGTAGCTTCTTGGTTATTTGTAAAATTCTTAACAACGAATGTAGAATTCCAAGCAGAATTTTCTATGGCTTCTGGTTATGTACCAGTATTAAAGTCGGTTGCTACACATCCAGTATATGCAGATTTCTTAAGTAAGGCAGATGGTGGTTCTTATATTTCAGCATTAAGTGCAAAGGTTTGTTTAGACCAAGAAAGTGCTTACTATACTTCTCCAGCATTTAATGGTTCTTCTACTGCTCGTGATGAAGTAGGTTCTTTAATTTGTAAGTGTTTCGCAGCTAGTGATAATGGTGATGTAGATGGAATGATTAAAAAAGCATTTGAAGATGCAGTTGCAGAGTGTGAATATCAGTCAAATTAAGGGAATAACATGAAAAATCTTTTAAAACAAAAAAGTTTCATTCTTGTATTTTGTCTTGTGATTACTTTATTTAGTGGTTGTGCAGGAGAAAAACAAAAATTAGAAGAGGACATAAGCACGGATGCTGTTAATTATGCCGCATCAATTGCTCTTGATATGTCATCGGAAACAGTAAAACAAGAAGTAACAGTAAAAACTTTTGTAGATGGAGATACGACACATTTTCATGTTTCTTCGGATTTTAATGACACTGGAGTATTGAAGGCAAGATATTTGGCAATCAATACCCCAGAGTCTACTGGAAAAATTGAGGAATATGGAAAAGCAGCTTCGGAATTTACAAAAGAAAAGCTTTCTGCTGCCACTTCCATTATTATTGAATCAGATGACAGTAATTGGAACATGGATTCTACTAGTGAGAGATATCTTGTATGGGTATGGTATAAAACAGAAGAATCCGAAGAATATAAAAATTTGAATATTGAGATACTTCAAAATGGTTTAGCAATAGCAAATTCTTCTGCGAATAATCGTTATGGAGAAACTTGTATGGCTGCGATTGCTCAGGCAAAGGAGCAAAAACTCAATATTTATTCAGGACAAAAAGACCCGAACTTTTATTATGGAGAAGCTATGGAGCTGACTCTAAAAGAATTAAGAACCAATGTAGCAGACTATAATGGTTTAAAAGTTGCTTTTAATGGTGTTATTACAAAGAATTCTAATAATAGTGTTTATGTAGAAGCATATGATGCAGAAACAGATAGATATTATGGTATGTCTGTGTATTATGGATATGGGCTTTCTGGAGAAGGATTAGATATTCTAACCGTTGGAAATGAAGCTCGTATTGTTGGTACAGTACAATATTATGAAACAGGTGGTACTTATCAAGTGGCAGGTCTTACGTATCGTCAGATGAAACCAGATGACCCAGGTAATATTCAAAAGTTAAGTGATGGTCATACACCAGCTTATGTACTGACAGAAGCAGATACATTTGTCAATGGAAAGGTTACCATAGAGGAAGAAGAAGGAAGTAAAGAATTTTCTTATGCAGAATTAGCTATGAGTACTTCTATTGAAATGAAAAATTTAAAAGTAACTAATATTTATACGACATCTGATGAAGCAAGTTCTTCGTATGGTGCAATGACTTTAAATTGTGAAGCAGATGGTATTCCTGTAACAGTGCGTACCGAAGTATTATTTGATGCAAATAAGGAGCTTGTAACAGAAGAAGTGTACAAAGATAAGACGATTGATGTCAAAGGAATTGTAGATTATTTTAATGGGGAATATCAGATTAAAGTATTCTCTGTGAATGATATTGTAATTCGATAATAAGAATAATAGGAGTGAATTATGAAAAAAGTATTTGCTAGTATGGCATTATTGACTATGTGTATTTCAAGTTTTGTGGCTTGTTCTAATAATGCAGATTCTTCCAATGGAGAAAGTGATTTAACAGCGGCAAGAAAATATTTATATGCCATGTATAAAAGTGCAGCAGAGACAACTCCAGCAGATTATAATGTAGTAGGTGTAGTTTCGATTGGTGGAGTTGCTTTTGATGTAGATTGGACGGTAGATAGTCAGACAGTAAAAATTGTGCCAAATGGAGATAAGACAGTAACAATTGATGTAGATGAGGCAAATCCAGAAGAAGTAACTTATACATTAACTGCTACATTAAAAGATGCAGAAGGTGCAACAGAATCCGTTTCTTTTACACGTAAAGTTCCAGCTGCCATTATTATCGAAGAAGGCATGAGTTATGCTGAAATCGTTGATTTAGCCTATGGCTTAGAAGATGGTATGGCTTTAGATGGTAGTTATCGTTTGTATGGTACAATTACAAACATTGATACTCCTTACAGTGCAGATTATAAGAATATTACGGTAACGATTGCGGTAGAAGGTAAAGAAGATAAGCCAGTAATGTGTTACCGTTTGAAAGGTGATGGAGCAGAAAATCTTGCTGTTGGCGATGCTATTACTGTAGAAGGTGTATTTAAGAACTATAAAGGAACAATTGAATTTGATGCAGGTTGTGTACTCCTTGGTATGGGTGAACATAAGGATTATACTGCATTGTTAGAAGCTGCTTATGCATTGGAAGATGGACTTTCTATGCAAGAGCCTTGTACAATGACAGGTGTAATTTCTAAGATTGATACTCCTTATAGTGCAGATTATAAAAATATTACAGTTACTATTGTAGTTAATGGAGATGAGACAAAGCCAATTATGTGTTATCGTTTGAAAGGTGATGGAGCAGAAAATCTTGCAGAAGGTGATACCATTACAGTAACTGGTACAATTAAGAATTATAAAGGAACTATCGAATTTGATGCAGGTTGTACATTAGAGTAGAAAGAAAGAGGCTGTTTTTAACAGCCTCTTTCTTCTTTGTTTAGGTACGAAAGCGAGTGAAACACTTCCATATTTGTGCGGTTCGTTGTGAGTGGTGTGATGGAGATGTGTCTATGAATGAGGACGGTTTCGGTATCGAATTCGGTTTCGCCTCGTTCTGTAAAAATACTCTTTCCTACAGGGAGGTATAGGTTATTTTCTTGTGGGAGGAATTCATCTCCAAAGTATGGACCGCCTTGGCGGGTAATACGGATTTCTTTTGGTTGAAGAGGAATATTTACATTGTAAATATTGTTTTTTTCAAATAGTTTGTGTTGGATAAAAAAGTCGTAGATAGTGTCTAACTTTTCTAATGCGTAGTCAAACGTTTCGGGTTCGGTAGAAATGGCAACAGAGCAAATGCCGTGGTAGGCAGACTCCATGACGGCACTTACTGTTCCAGAGTAAATAATATCTTGACCAATGTTTAATCCACGGTTAATACCAGAAATAACAAGGTCATAGTCTTGTCCAAGTCCTGCAAGTGCGAAACGGACACAGTCCGCAGGTGTAGAGTCTACCGTATAGGCTTCGATAGTAGGAGAAAGGTTTGTTTTTAAAACCTCAAATGATTTGTGAATTTCAATACCATGGCTTTTTCCGCTTTGTTCTTGTTTTGGGACAACGATTGTTACTTCCCCTAGCTTTTTTGCCCATTCAGCAAGTGGTAATAATACACTAGAAGAAATACTATCGTCGTTTGTGATTAAAATTCTCATAGCCACTCCTTATGCGTTTCTTTATATTCTTTAATTAAGGTATCAGCATCTGAAATCAGTGCATTTTGTTCTTCTGTGTTATAAATCGTAGCACCACTAGCACAGGCGTGACCGCCACCACGATATTTCTCTGCGATTGTGTTAATATGAGCAAAACGGGAACGTAAACGTACACGAATTGTTCTAGCTTCATCTCCTGTTTCTACAAATAGTATCCAGCAAAGACAGCCTTTTATTCCTTCCATATAGGAAATGGAAGCACTTGCCATTTCGAGTGTTAAATGAAATTGCTCTTGCATTGTTTTATCAATATATAAGTAAGCAACACCATGTTCTGTAATTTTCATATGTTCATAAACATATGCTTTAAATTTCAATTGATTAAATTCTTCTAAATAGAGATTCGCATATAATAATTCCGTGTTAATTTGCTGGTCTAATAAAATGGCGGCATAGCGTAGAGTATCTCCACTGACGCTACTAAAACGGAATCTTCCAGAGTCTGTTACCATACCTGTAAATAAATACATAGCAGCTTGTTGGTTGATTTTTAATTCGTCATGAAATGTATCATAGAATTTGACAACCATTTCACAAGCGGAGGATTTTTCATCTTCTACCCAAGAATAATCACCATAAGGGGCAATATCAATATGGTGGTCAATTTTGATTAACTCTTTACAGAGTGTATATTTGTTGCTGGAAATACGAGAAGTTGTTGCGGTATCTAGTACAATACCGAGAGCATCTGCAAATAATTCATCTGCAATTTCGCCATCTTCTGGTCCAAGAAATTGTAAATAATCCGCATAGTCTTCATTGACAAGATAAATTTCTTTTTCAGGATATGTGATTCTTAAAATTTCTTGTAGTCCTTTCGTAGAGCCGACAGCATCTCCATCGGGTCTAAAATGACGGAATATCATAATACGGTGATATTCTTTTATTTTTTCTAAAATAGTTTTCATAATTTCTATGTTCATTGTAAGTTTCCTTCCTTTGCCATTTGGTCTAAATCAGTAAGCATACGTATGGCTTCTTCTTTGGATTTCACACAAGCACCACTTGCTTTTTTGTGACCGCCTCCTCCATATTTTACAGCAATTGGATTGATATTATACTTGCTAGAACGAAGTTCACAAAGAATACCTTCTTCGGTTTCGGTAAAGTTAACCCAAATATCTACATTTTTAATATCTGCCATTGTATTTACCATTCCTCTAGAAATAGAGAAAGTATCTTTACCAAGTGCTTTTAATTCTTCTAATGTTGTATAAATATAAGCAACATTGTTTTGTGTAAATTGGATTTTTAATAAAAATTGTGCACGTAGTTTTTTGCTTTCATAGTCCTCGGCATATAAATCGCTATAGATTTCATTTAAATCAATGGATTGTTCCATTAAAAAAGCAGCGAGGCGGAATGTATTAGCAGAAGTAGAGTCATAACGGAAACGGCCAGAATCGGTTGCCATACCAGTATATAATGATTTTGCAGCAAGAGATGGAACACGTAACTTACATTGGATTGCAAACTCTGTAATTAAACCACAACAACTTTCATAGGTTGTATCTATCACTTCATAGTCTGCAATTTTTTCACAAAATAGATGATGGTCAAAACGAACCGTACAAGAAGCTTTTTGATAACGCTCATCACTAATGAGATGTGTTGAACCACAATCCAAAATAATAGCAAGTGCGTTTGTGTAATATTCGTCTGCAATTTCATCCATCAAGCAGTCTTCCATAAAGTCATAATGACCTGCTGGGTCACCTACGACATAAATTTGTTTGTTTGGATAATTTTCTTTAAGAATATGTTTTAAACCAATTTGACTTCCCATGGCGTCACCATCTGGTTTGGAATGACGATGGAGAATAATAGTATCATAATGATTGATTTGATTGATAATTTCTTGAAACATAGTAACAACCTTTCTAATTATAAAGTAATATTATTATAAGCAATTTTTTATGAAAAAGCAAATATCTGTTGCTAAAATCGTACATACTAACTAAAAAAATAGTTGCTGATAGTCATACAACAGAATGTGAGGAAATATGCAAAATCATTTAAAAAATCAAACAAGTCCTTATTTATTACAACATGTGAATAATCCAGTGGATTGGTATCCATGGGGAGAGGAAGCTTTTGAGAAGGCAAAAAGAGAACAAAAACCTGTGTTTTTGAGTATTGGTTACAGTACGTGTCATTGGTGTCATGTGATGGCACATGAAAGTTTTGAAGATGAGGAAATAGCAAATATATTAAATCAATATTTTATTTCAATTAAAGTAGATAAAGAAGAACGACCAGATATTGATAGTGTTTATATGTCAGTATGTCAAGCATTGACAGGAAGTGGTGGTTGGCCTACTACGATTTTTTTAACACCAGAGCAGAAACCTTTTTTTGCAGGAACATATTTTCCAAAGTATGCAAAATATGGACAAATTGGCTTAAAAGAGTTGTTATTAGCAGTACAAAAGCAATGGAGTGAGGATAGAGTTTCTTTAGTACAGTCCGCAGAGGAAATTATATCAGAAATAAAGAGACAGCAAGGTCAAAGGAATAAAAAGTTTGAAGGGGAAGATAAGTCAGACATAATAGAACAGGCAGTTACTCTTTATGAAAGAATGTTTGATAAAATGTATGGAGGATTTGGGAATGCACCAAAATTTCCAACACCACACAATTTATTATTTTTAATGAGATATTATGAAAGAAACAGAAAGAAATCTATTAGAAGTATGATAGAGGTAACTTTGCTTCAATTATATCGGGGTGGAATTTTTGACCATATTGGTGGTGGTTTTAGCAGATATTCTACGGATAGATATTTTTTAGTTCCACATTTTGAAAAGATGTTATATGACAATGCATTATTGATAATGTGTTATTGTAAAGCATATCAATTGACAGGCTATCCGATTTATCGAGAAGTAGCAGAAAAAACAGCCAATTATATTTTACGGGAAATGACAAGTGAGGAAGGTGGTTTCTTTAGTGCTCAAGATGCAGATAGTGAGGGAGAAGAAGGAAAATATTATGTTTTTAAACCAGAGGAATTGATTGAATTATTAGGAGAAACAAGGGGAAAAGCGTTTAATCAATATTTTGATATTACAGAACAGGGAAATTTTGAAGGAAAAAGTATTCCAAATTTATTGCAGACGAAAGAATTACAATATCGTTTTGAAGATATATTACCTGTGGTTTATAAGTATAGAAAAAAGCGTTATGCATTGCATTTAGATGATAAGATTTTAACTGCATGGAATGGAATGATGATTACAGCAATGTGTTGGTTATATCGAATTACAGGAAATGAACGATATGTAATGTCGGCAGAAAAAGCACAAAATTTTATTTTTATGAATCTTTGTGAAGAAACTACATTGTATGCTAGTTATCGAGAAGGAAAACAAAGTGGGCAAGGATTTTTGGATGATTATGCATATGAAATTTTTGCCTTATTATCTTTATATGAAACAACGTTTCATGAGAGTTATTTAGAAAAGGCAAAACAATTTTGTGAAAAGGCAATAGCAGAGTTTTTCGATGAAGAGAAGGGTGGATTTTTTCTTTATGGAAAGGAAAATGAACCATTAATTATGCAACCGAAAGAAACGTATGATGGAGCAATACCAAGTGGAAATTCTGTGATGGCATATAATTTAGTACAGCTTTCTTTTTTAGAAGGAGAAAAAACGTATGAAAAAGTGTTAGAAAAGCAAATATCGTTTATGGTTCAAGAAGCACAAGGGTATTCGGCAGGACATGCGATGTTTTTGATGGCATTGTTAGATAGAATAGAACGACCAGAACAAGTGATTATAGTGTTAAAAGAAGAAACAGATTTGAATCAGTTTTCTTGTAGAATTCCGTTAAATATGATAGTTCGAGTTTTGAGAGAACCAACAAAGGAATATCCACTAAAGAATGATAAAACAACATATTATGTATGCAAAGGGCATACGTGCCAACCAGCAACAAATGAATGGAAGAGATAATTTTTTAAGTTACTGTTTGCATATATGCAAAAAAAGCAGTTCTCTTGCTAGATACTGTTTGGACACACTTTCGCTCGGGACGAGACGGAACAGTACTAGGCTCGAAAAGCCCTCGTGGGGGAACTGCCGTCTCTTTACGGTCCTGCACAGTATCTAGCAAGAGAACTGCTATGGCTATAGCAAATGATAACAAGTACACAGTAACACAAAAAATTTCATAAAATAAAGTAAAAAGAATAAATATTTGCCTAGAAAAATAAAGTATGATATAATGTAGAAAAAATTTATTACTTTAAAGAGGTGTAGTCTGTAAAAAAGATTTTAGTGAGAAAGGAAGGTAGTTATGAGAAAAGTATATACATCAGCAGACCAGTTAATTGGAAATACTCCTTTATTGGAGTTGACACATATAGAGAAAGAATTTGGTCTTAAGGCAAAGTTGTTAGCTAAATTAGAATATTTAAATCCAGCAGGTTCCATTAAAGATAGAGTTGGAAGGGCGATGATTGAGGAGGCAGAGAAAAGTGGACAGTTGACAAAGGATTCTGTCATTATTGAGCCAACGTCTGGAAATACTGGAATTGGTTTGGCAGCAGTTGCGACAGCAAAGGGATATCGTGCAATGATTGTGATGCCAGAAACAATGTCAGAGGAACGCAGGCGTATGATTTCTGCGTATGGGGCAGAGTTAGTATTGACAGATGGGGCAAAAGGAATGGCTGGTGCAATTGCAAAAGCAGAAGAATTGGCAAAAGAAATTTCTGGTGGTTTTGTAGCAGGTCAGTTTGTGAATCCTGTCAATCCAAAGGCACATTTTGAAACAACAGGACCAGAAATTTATAGAGATACGGAAGGAGAAGTCGATATTTTAGTTGCTACGGTAGGAACTGGTGGTACAATTACAGGGACTGGTGGATATTTAAAATCTCAGAAGCCAGAGGTAAAAGTAGTAGCAGTAGAACCAGCCAATTCTCCAATTTTATCCAAAGGGGTGGCAGGAGTACATAAGATTCAAGGAATTGGAGCAGGATTTATTCCAGAAATTTTAGATACAAATGTATATGATGAAGTAATTGCAGTAGAAGATGAAAATGCTTTTTCCATGGGTGGACTAATTGGAAAAAAGGAAGGCATTTTAGTTGGAATTTCTTCAGGAGCCGCATTATATGCAGCTATTGAAGTAGCAAAACGAGAAGAAAATAAAGGAAAAACAATTGTTGTTATTTTACCAGATTCGGGAGATAGATATCTTTCTACGAAAATGTTTGCATAAAAAGGTAGAAATTTTAGAGAAAATTTGATATAATATATAGGACTATTATACTATGAAATATATGAGAAGGATAAATAAAAACGGAGGATAAGAGAAATGGTAGATTTAGTTCAAAAAATTAGTACAAAAAGTGTAGGAATTTTTACAGCAGGTGTTTTATTTGGAACGGCAGGAATCAAGTTATTATCTAGCAAAGATGCAAAGAAAGCTTACGTTCAGTGTACAGCAGCAGTTCTTCGTGCAAAGGATTGTATTATGAATACAGTAGCTACAATTCAGGAAAATGCAGAAGATATTTTAGCAGAAGCAAAACAGGTAAATGAGGACAGAGAAGTAGAAGAAGAATTTGGTGAAGAAGATACTGTTTGTGCAGAAGAATAAAAGGAAAAATCAGTAAGTGATTTTTTGTTGTATGAGCAGTAATGGCGAAAGCACTTATAGGATAGCTATGGGTGCTTTTTGTGTATGAAAGTGAAGAAAAGGTTTTGTTTACTCAGTAAGAGTGAACAGGAACTAGAAAAGAGGAACTATGAGATTTGTAATAAAGCATGAAACAAGAGGACGTATTCGTGTGCGTTTGATACAAAAGAAAATGACCTCAAAACAAGCAGATATGTTACAATATTATTTTGAAAATCAGTCATTCGTAACTTCGGTAAAAATACAAGAAAGAACACAAGGTGTAACGATTTTTTATAGAGGAGATAGAAACCGTATTTTGGAATTACTTTGTGCGTTTCAGTATGACAGTGTAGTTGTTCCAGAGTATATGTTGGAAAATACAGGACGAGAATTAAATATTCATTACAAAGAGAAATTGGTAACAAAATTGGTTCTTCGAGCAGGGAGAGTTTTATTTTTACCTTGGAAAGTACGAAAAATTTGGGTAATGATAAGAGCAACCCAATACATATATCGTGGTTTAAAAGTGTTAGCACAAAGAAAAATAGAAGTTCCCGTATTAGATGCAATTGCGATAGGAATTTCTGTGGCAAGACAGGATTATAAGACAATCGGTTCTATTATGTTTTTGTTAAGCATTGGAGAACTATTAGAAGAGTGGACACATAAAAAATCAGTAGGTGATTTAGCACGAAGCATGTCTTTAAATGTGAGTCATGTTTGGACATTAGTAGATGAGCAAGAGGTTTTAGTTGAGGTAAGTCGTATTAAAGCAGATGACTTAGTGATTGTTCGTGTTGGTTCTATGATTCCTTTTGATGGAACTGTGATAGCAGGAGAGGCTATGGTAAATCAGGCTTCTTTAACAGGGGAATCTCTTCCAGTACGAAAAGTAGCAGAAAGCTATGTCTATGCTGGTACAGTCATAGAAGAAGGCGGTATTATGTTCCGTGTTAAGGAGTCAAGTGGTTCAACGAAATTTGAGAAGATTGTAGGAATGATTGAAGAAACAGAAAAGCTAAAATCTTCGGTGGAAAGTAAAGCAGAACATTTAGCGGATGCTTTAGTTCCATATACGTTATTTGGTTCTTTAGCTACTTGGGTTTTGACTAGAAATGCAACAAAAGCACTTTCTGTACTTATGGTAGATTTTTCTTGTGCATTAAAGTTAGCAATGCCAATTACTGTATTGTCAGCGATTCGAGAATTGCATCAATATCATGTAGTAGTCAAAGGTGGAAAATTTTTAGAAGAAATGGCAGAAGCAGATACGATCGTATTTGATAAAACAGGAACATTGACAAAGGCAAGACCAATGGTAGTAGATGTTGTTTCCTTTGGAGAATACTCTCCAGAAGAACTGTTACGATTGGCTGCTTGTTTAGAGGAACATTTTCCACATTCTATGGCAAAAGCAGTCGTAGATGCAGCAAAAGCGAAAAAGTTAGAGCATGAGGAAATGCATTCTAAAGTAGAGTATGTGGTAGCACATGGGATTTCTACAACAGTAGAAGAAAAGAAGGTAATTATTGGAAGTCATCATTTTATTTTTGAAGATGAAAAATGTCAAATCCCAGAAGGAATGCAAGAACGTTTTGATAATTTACCAGAAGAATATTCTCATTTGTATCTCGCTATGGAAGGTAAATTAGCTGCTGCCATTTGTATTGAGGATCCATTACGAGAGGAAGCTTTTTCTATTGTGGAGGAATTAAAACAAGTAGGTATTCAAAAAGTTGTTATGATGACAGGAGATAGCGAAAAGACAGCTCGTGCGATTGCAGCAAAAGTTGGTGTAGATGAATATTATTCCGAAGTGCTTCCAGAAGATAAGGCAGGATTTGTAGAAAGAGAGAAAGCAATGGGACGAAAAGTGATTATGATTGGTGATGGAATCAATGATTCTCCAGCTCTTTCTGCTGCTGATGTTGGCATTGGAATTAACGATGGTGCAGCGATTGCAAGACAGATTGCGGATATTACCATTGCAGGAGAAGATTTGAGAGAAATTGTTACTTTGAAAAATATTAGCAATGCACTAATGAAGAGGATTAAGAAAAATTTCCATGCAATTGTAGGTATTAATACAGGATTGATTGGACTTGGTGTAACAGGAATTGTACAACCAACAACATCCGCATGGTTTCATAATGCATCTACATTGGCGATTGGTGTTAAGAGTATGGAAAATTTAATAAAAAAATAAGGTGTATAAATGATAGATAAAAAGAAAAAATACAATGGGGGTAAATTATGTTAGAAGATTTTAAAAATTTTAATGTAAAGAAGAAAATGAATATAGGGTACAATGTCGTTATTGTTTTAATGATTATATCTGGTATTGTAAGTATGATAGCATTATCTACATTGGATAATAGTTTAAATCATTTTGTGGAAAAAATTAATAGGGCAGACACTGCAGTGAAAATTTGTCGAATAGATGTAAATATAACTGCAAGAGCGATTCGTGAAATGGCATTAAATGAAGATATTTCGCAGTATCCAGCATATAGAAAAAAAATCGAAGAAAAATTAGCTGGCGTATATGAAGAACTTGCTGTATTAAAAGAAACGGAAGTAATTGATGAAAAGTTATGTGATAATTATGAAAAAGAAATTCGTTTATGGGCAGAAGTAGGTTTAGAAATTGTAGAGAAATTAGAAACTGGAGATAGAGAGGGAGCAATTAATTTGATTTTTTCTAGATGTGTTCCTGAACTCGATGCATTAGTTGATGTTTCATTAGAATTAGATAGTCTGACAACAGAAATGATGGATGAAACGGTAGCCAAAAGTGCCTTAATTTTTGGTATTAGTGTGGCTGGTATTATTTTGTTTGTTATTATTGCAACCATTTGTGCAATTCGTATTGGTAAAATAATTGTGAATAGTATTACTGTACCATTAGTAGAGATTGAAAATGCAACCAAGGAATTATCAAACGGAAATTTACATGCTATCGTAAAATATCATGCAGAAGATGAAATAGGAACATTAGCACATCATTTAAGAGTAGCTATTAGTACATTGACTTCTTATGTAAATGATATTGCAATCACAATGAAAGCGTTTGCAGAAGGAGATTTTTCCATACAGCCAAAGACGGATTGGAAGGGTGATTTTGTTGCAATTCATGATTCTGTAATAGATTTTGAACAGAGTATGGCAACGATGATTAAAGGAATGCAACGTATTGCCGAACAAGTATCCGTTGGTTCTGACCAGATAGCACAAAGTTCTACTGATTTAGCTACAGGTGCTTCAGAACAAGCAGGTGTCACAGAGGAACTTTCCGCTACTATTTCAGCAGCAGCGAGCGATTTAGATTTTAGTGCAAAGACAGCACAAGAGAGTAGTAAAAAAGTAGCAGATGCGGGAGTTGCTATTGTTAAGAGTAATGAAAAGATGCAAGAAATGTTACAATCTATGGAAGAAATAGGAGAGTCTTCGAAGAAAATTAGTCAAATTATTGATACAATTAATAGTATTGCATCACAGACAAATTTACTTGCATTAAATGCCTCGATTGAAGCAGCGAGAGCGGGAGAAGCAGGTCGTGGTTTTGCTGTAGTAGCAGACCAAGTATCTTTGTTGGCTGCACAAAGTGCACAAGCAGCGAAAGAATCTAATTTCTTAATTGAATCTTCTTTGTCAGCAGTAGAAAAAGGTGTTTCTATTGCAAATGAAACAGCAAATCAGTTAGAGAAAGTAGTTGCTGATTCAAAAGAAATTCAAAAGAGTATTGATGGTGCAGCAATTGCATTAAAGAAACAAGCAGATTCCTTTGATGGAATTATTGGTGGAGTAGACCATATCAATGACGTAGTACAAACAAATTCTGCAACAAGTGAAGAATGTGCAGCTTCTAGTCAGGAAATGAGTATTCAAGCAGAAGAATTGAATAAGTTAATTCGTAGTATTAAAGTTGGAAAATTTTAAAATAAAAAACTGTCCTATTGCTAATTATTTTAGTAATGGGACAGTTTTTTTATTTTTGTTAAGGTTAAGAACAGGTATAATAACAATTTTTATTGTTTTATAATGAAATCACTTTTTTCTTTAATTTGAAATTCTTGAAAATAGGTTTCTTCCATAGGAATCCACTTTGTTTCAAAAAGTTCTGCCATTTTTTCTCCATTTCGTTGTAAAATGCGTTTCTTTTGGAGCTCTTTTTCAATATCAACAAAAATAGTGATATCTGCATATCGTTGAAAGAGAGGATGATGACTATAAGAACCTTCTACAATACACCACCCTGTATTTTGTATTTGTTTTTCTTTGTTATAATTCATAATGGAACAATCAAAACACTGATAGGAAAATGGTGTGTGAGAGGTTAAATAAGGTAATACTTGTTCTATAAATCGTTCATAGTGGATATTTCCACCAGCACTTTGTAAACGTTCTTTTGTGCGTAATTCTAGTGGGAGGAAAAAATCATCCATACAAATAAGTTCTGCATTTAGTAAAGAAGCAAGTTTTTTGGAAAAAGTTGTTTTTCCAGCACCAGCTCTGCCATCAATTGCAATGATTCCATGTGATTTTGTGCTATCAATTGCATTTATTTTTTCTAAAAGAGGAAGTAATAAAAGCCATTCTTTTTTTATAATTCGATAAGCAGGGCGTTCTTTGATTCGATAAGTTTCGCTATGGTGAATAGATGGCATTCCCATTTCTTTGTAGGTATACAAAAAATTGTTCCAATCTTCTAAAGAAAAAGAAATAGTTTCTGTTTCAATAATAGAAGACACTTCTTCTAAATATTGTAAAAATACTGTAGTTGCATTAGAGGAAATAGAAGAAGATTGTATAAAGAGTTGAAATAGTAAGTCTAAGGAAAGTTGTTTTGCTTTCCAAGCAGATAGATTTACTCGACAGACAGTTTCAGAAATTTCTTCATATAGTGGGATGGTATCAGATGGTGCAATGGTTTCGTATTCATTCCACAAATATTGTTTTGCTTTTTCTATGTTGGTTAAAAGATGTTCTGCACCAAAAGCGGCTTGGTAGCATTGCTTTACAATATCTTGAGGTTTAGTGGAAGGGTGTTTTTTTAGTTGTTCTATGATATAAAATTTAAATTCCATTTTAAAGTTCCTTTCTTTTTAAAGAAAATGTATAAACAGCCGAAAATTTACATTCTCGGCTGTTTGATTTGAATTTATTTAATTCTGTTAATGGTCCAATTATTGTCCCCTTTAATTTTTTCTAAGAATTCTGCAATAGCATCTGTTACATAGAATATTAAATCACCGATAGCATCTTCAAATGCGGAACTGGAAATATTTTTTGCACTTTCCATTGCAATATTAATGGTGATAGCACTTCTTGAAGCAGTACCTATAGCACTTCCTGAGGCAGTACCCATAGCACTTCCCGAAGCAGTGCCTAAAGCACCTCCAGAAACTGTTTTAGTAGAACCAATTTGTGCGAAAGCTCTATCCCCAATGGAAGTAATATCCTTACCAATAGAAATAGTCTTTAAAGCACTATTTCCTTCAAATGCACTAGCACCAATAGCAATAGCACCACTAATATAGATATCTTCTAATGTAGTGTTATTTTTAAATGCACCTGCTTTAATGGAAGATACTGGATATCCACCTATCTCATTTGCAAGTACTAAGGAGGTCAATAAACTAGTAGTATTTTTAAGACCTGATACAACTAATGTATTATCTTCGCCCCATTCTAAACTTACATCATTATTTTCTGGTAATGTAGGAGTCACATCTTCACCGGCATCTGGAGTAGGGGTAGGAGTCACATCTTCACCAGCATCTGGAGTAGGGGTAGGGGTTACATCCTCACCAGCATCTG
>CALAEX010000243.1 GCA_937891165.1 uncultured Lachnospiraceae bacterium
TCTTACAAGGTCTATCATGTGCTGGACTATGTGCATGTCCTACAATAATAAAATCGACACCTTCAAAAGAGTCTGCAAACTGAGCTAGTTTATTTAAAACTAAACCTCCTGTTTTTCCTGTGAAAGTGCCATGTGTAATTACGCCTGTATAAACTGTGCCTTTTTTCCTTGTTCCAGAATTCCCTACATAGAGTTTTAAGTAACACCTGCTATCTCTATATAGCTCTTCAATTCTGAGCCTGCAAAATACATCATATAGTGGGTTACCATCTGTAAACTTATTGTGTCGTAGTTCATGATTTCCTGGAACTCCACAAAGTATCTTATTAGCTGCGACTAAATCTTTAAGTTCCTGATACAGCCATTCCTTTTGTTGTGTTGGAGTTAGTACATCGTTAAATGGAGAAGCAACACTTCCAATTATTGAATTGTTCATCATGTCTCCGCCTATAATGCAAAAAGCATTTGGGGTAGATAACAATAGTTTCTTTGCTTCTTTCCACCGTTCCATCAAGTGCGTCTCAGAGCCTATGTGCTCATCAAATAAAGGAATAAGGATAATATTATCAAATTCAGGAAAAGACCTAACTATAAATTTAGAATCTGGCAACATATCGCATACCTCCTTATTCTATTGTACCGCATTAATAAAATGCGAGCAATCTGCAATGTGTGCCAGTTATGTAATAATATAGCACACTCCATAAAGTGTGCTATACATTTATATTAATCCATGCAAGTACCATCAGCACAAGCATCGACTTTCTGAATATGACCTAGACCAATATCTAACGGATTCATACCTGTGTTGCCAATTAAGAAAGCAATTTCTTTACAAATTCTTTCATACCAAGCTTTGTCACCAGCAATAGCTGCTGTGATAGCTCCTTCAAAACACTCAGCATGTTCTCTTTTACCTTCAGCGATAGCTGTATCTCTCAGTTGAACTAGGTTAATGCCATAATCGTCTACGCCAGGAATAATGTTTGCCATGATAATCATCTCCTTTTATCTTATAGGAATATTATACCATGGCAAATATAAAATTACAATATAGTTGTAAAACTTAAATAAATTTTACTATTTTTCAACACGAATAGTTCCTCTTGTTATTTCAAAATTGTATAGCTGTCTTATATACCCATTTTTATGGCTTGTCATTGTAAGCTTAATTTTTGAAAAATATTGGGAATTAGTAGCAGAGTAAGTTTTTGTTTTAGGTTCATCAATATCATAAAAGTCTTCTCCAAAATTAACTAATACAACTCCATCACCTGTAATTGTATTTCCGTCTTCATCTGCACCCATTCTATATTCTGTTATAGAAAATCTTGTAGGACAAATAGTTACTCCAGCTGGGCATGTTATGGTCACTGTATAGTCATTAGAATAATTACTTGATTGTGAGTATGTGTTTATATTCCCATCAAAAGCTAAATCAATACTTCCTACTTGAGTCCCCCATTCTTTACCATACCAACTGTTAGCTTTAATATGCCATGTGCCATATTCGTTTGTTCCAGTAATTTCATTTGCAGCAACTAAAGTCCATGTGGTAGGTAGAATTGAAGAACTGAAGCTTGTATAAACACCATTATCAGCAGTATAAAATGGTTGTGCTACACCATTTATACCTATATATCCCTCTGTAACTTTTCTAGCAACTCCATTAATCCCAATATAAATATCAGGAACTTTTCTAGCAACTCCATTAATTCCTATATTTATTTCTTTTGCCATAACAAACACCCCTATTCATATCGAAGATAAATATCGCCAGTAGCCAAAGCACTAGTTCCAGCTGTAAGGTCTGTTGTACCTGCATATATGTTACGAACTTGAGAATTGGTTAAATTTGAAACTGCAGTCGCATTTGCATTTACTTGCCCACCAAATGTGCCATTTGCAATATATATTGCCGACATAGTGTCAAGCTTCCAGCTCTGCCATGTGCCTTCGAAACAGTACCGGCTTTTGTGGTGGGAAGGGCGATTGATTACGTGCTGGTAAATGTACGTGTCGTCGCTCGGATTCGTGAACTTTTCAACAAACAACAATATATCTTTGTGAGCTGTTTCGGTCGCATTCCCATAATCTGAATTTTTGGTTCTTCCTACTGTATCATTACAATTTTTAATCAAATACACTCCTGGTTCAGTCAATGTATTAAAATCAATAACATTGTCTGTGCTTGCTTCTAATACCTTGATACCGTGTTCATCTACATATTTCTTAGTAGCTGGAGAACCAGGATATAAAGGTTCATATGGCGTGCCATAGTCTGTTGTAACATCTAAATATTGTGGACTTTGACGATAACCATATAAATTAAAAGTTACTTGTTCAACATAGGTATCATCGCTAGACAGTACTCCTGCGATAGTTCTATAATTATCCTGAATATTAGTATAACTATTATCAGGTGTTTCTTTTTGACTTGACCTGCTACTTGAAGATATTAAAGTAAAAGAGTAGCCGCTAATTTTATAAATATTATATATATCTGTAAAGTTAGTTAACTCAGCACTAGTACATACTAAACTTAATACTGTTATTTTATTAGCCAAATAATCATTATACATATTATTTACAATAGGTAATAATTCTGTTGCTAAGTCTGTCGTAGAAGTAGCTGATGAAACGTGTGTATAAACAGGCACATCTACAGGCGTATTAGCTATACTATCATCTACATATTTCTTAGTAGCAGGATGATAGTCTTCTGTGGGTGCATATTCTCTGGTGTTGCTTTTAGTTAAAACATCGTCATCAGATGCAAAAGTGAAATCGCCATTATATGCACCATATCCCTGACCACCAATAGCTGTAAATTGAGCCATAATATTACCGTTAGTCCAATTCATTTGAAGTAGTGGTGTGTCTTGAATATACACATACATATAATCTAAAATAAATTCATCACCAGAAGCATTACTAAGTGTTAAAATATCACTTAATAATAACGGGTTTCCTCCATTGGCGTCTGCAACATATCCACTCATAATACAAGTACCTACTTGTGTACCTTCAAACCACCCGTCTGTTGCATTGCCCATACCTTCAAATAAACCTGTAAAATCAATAGGATTTTCTTGTGTTCCAATAAATTTTTTCAATCCATTATTACTTGCTTCGTCTCCGCCAGCATTTAAAACAGCACTGTCTACATATTCAATAGTAGCTAACTCTTTTGCTACAGTATTTATAATTGTACCTTTTGTACATTGAAATTCTTTAGCATAACCATAAGAAGCTGCTCCGTTTGCAGATTTCCTTGGCAATATTCTAAATTTAGTATATGGTGTGCTATCAGTAATATTGAATACTGCTTCGTCTGCTGTAAATGTTCCTAAAGTTTTCCAACCTGCGTTATATCCCTGCAATTCAGCAGGATAGCTAGTTCCACCATCTAAACCAGTGTTAGAAATTACAATAGTTTCTGGAATTATAGCTATATTTTCTGGTAAACTTATTGTTAAGTATTTTAACAAACCTGTAACTGTGTCGGGTTTGTTCAAATAAATACTAGCTCTAGTGCTTGTGCTTCCATCGAAAGCGTTTACTACACTAGAATCTTTTTCCATAGCATCTGCTGTTATAGTCCATGTACCAAATCCTGTTTCAGATGTTGCACTTTTTTTATCTTCTGAAGCTACCCAACTAGTTGGAAATATATTATTTGTAAACTTTACTTTACTACCAGCTGTAATAATAGCATTATCAACATATCCTTTATTAGCGAGATGTGCACTTAATGTTGGCGTGTTACAGCTCATGCCTGTGGCTAGTGCTCCGGACTCTATTTTATTTGCTGGAATATTACTGCTCCAATCTGTCCAAGCACCTGAAGAAACTAAATTTTGACGATAGTAATTTAAAGTACTATTTACTAATGCAGTTTGTAAAACTCTATATTCCACACCAGCTTTAGTATAAAAATGACGAACTATTAATACAAGGTCAATGGCATAACTTTTGTTATTATATGGTGTGTTTAAAATAGTTACATCACTTAACGCATTTTTAATCAAATAAATGCCGTCTTCTGTTATTGTATTACAATCAACAACATTTTCTGTAGTTGCTTCAATAATTGTCAATCCACTACCTGTGCCACCATCAATATTAATATTTGAAATACTATCATCAACATACTTTTTTGTAGCAGGGTGATAATCATTAGTAGGCGTGTATTCCGTAGTGTTTGTTTTACTTAATCCAGTGTCTGTTGTAAGAGCTACTGTAGTATAAGCATTACTATTTGTAGTTGGGTACCATACTCCATCTTCAATATTATAGTATTTATATACGCAGATAATATCTCTTGTTTTAGTATTATTTGGGTCAATAATATAGAAAAATATAGCTGTATCTGTTCGTAAAATATAAATAAGTCTATTGTTATTCCCCCAAGAAAACTCTTCTCCATTAAATGTCATGCCGTTTTTAAAAACATACCAACCCGTTTCATAATTAGGTTCTACACCGTCAACAAAATTAGGTTTTACGTCTATATTAACTACAGCACTTAACGGCTCTATATAGATATTTCTATCAAAGCTATACATTAATTGCATATCCCTAGTTGCTGGAACCACTCCGTAAACATATACCATTTCTCCGCTAGACGGATGAGGCATCGTTCCCCCAAAATAAGCATAAGCTCTATTAGTGCCTATAGTCATTTTAAACAAACGTAAAGTATATTCCTGATAGTACATGTATATTGGCTTTTTTAAAGTATAAGTATTATCTGCATTTACAGTAATAGCTTCTCTCATACACTGTAAAATATCCCCTTGAGTTGAATTAAGATAGTCAAAATAAACTGCACTTTTTTCTACATCTCCAATTTGTGCTGATAAAACACCATCTTCGGAAATAGTTAAATTATCACCAACTTTAATTCCACCTAATGCTGTAGCACTAGCTGTTGGTAAAACATAGCCGCTATTAGCAGAAACACCTGTATCTTCGTTATTTATCCACCAAGTGCCGTTTTCACCAACAAAAGGAGTAGCACCATCATTTCCTCTATCTCCTTTGTCTCCTTTTTCACCTTGAGGACCTGTATCACCCTTCACATTACCTAAATTTTGCACAGTGCCATCGGTGTATGTAATAATCAGTTCACCGTTGATAATCACTGCCGTTTCCACACCAACTCCGTCAAAATCGCCATTTTTTAGTTTTTCTTCAACATCT
>CALAEX010000244.1 GCA_937891165.1 uncultured Lachnospiraceae bacterium
TTTCTTCTAAAGAACGACCATTGATTTCACGACCAATTACTGCTTCTGCAATTTCCGCTGAAATATAAGAAGTACCAATTTCATATTCTACTACTGGCTTATTCAAGAAAATATGTAATGCTGTTCTTTCTGTGCCATTATCACCTACTAAACGAGTGGCTTCAAAATCAACATCACCATCTTTAAACTTCATTACAAAGTACATCTTGAAATTAACTGCAATATCATAAGAATGACCTGTAGTAGAAGCAATAATCTTATTTTCTTCTGGAACTACTGTATACTCATAATTTCCAATCACAGGAAGCATAGACAAACAGGATTTACGGTCTGTAGAGAATGTCAAACGACATACCGCACCACGGTCTGTTGGAGCTACTTCAAAATCACACATAGAACGCAAGAAACGAACCTTTAAATAAGAAGGTGTCATCACTGCTTCTTTTGGACGATAACCACCCCATGCTCTACCAGCGTTATTGGCAATGACATCATTTTGTGGAGTCATTAAAAATGTACCATAATCGTTAATCCATGGGCTTGGCTGGTGTGTCATACGAATACCTTCTAAGCTCTTATTCTCTGGATGATAAAACCAAGTACCTTTACGCTCTGTCTGAGGTACAAATGCATTCATACCAAATGGTCTTTGTACCATTGGTAAAGCATTTCCATGAGAAAAACGATATTCTGACTTTGTACCTTGATTAATATTTACTAACTCTATTCTGCTCATTGTTTCCTCCAAATACATCAATTACATTTGCAACTATCAACTGTATCAGGTACTAAAACTTCTCATGCTATAGTATCTACATTGATTGATATATTTTTATTACAAATTTGACAGTTGTATTATACCATAAAGAACCTATTTATGAAAGCAAAAAAGTATACTCCTTATCTTTTTACAGATGAGGAGTATACTTTTATTCTCCTAATTTTTTTCTTTGTTGTCCAGAAGCAATTGCTACCGCAATTTTTCTTGGTACAAGATGTCCAAGCGTTGTTGCTACTTTCATTGTAAGAGTAGGTATAATAATCACTTTTCGTTTTTTCATCTGTCGTAATGCATAACGTACACATTCTTCTGGCGAAATGCCTTTTAATGCAAACTCTACATTAGCTACTTCATTAAAGTTCGTATTTACAGGTCCTGGACATAACGCTCCTACATAAACACGACTATTATATTCTTTTAATTCCTGTGCCACTGCTTGAGTAATACTTGCCACATATGCTTTTGTTGCATAATATGTTGCCATATAAGGACCACCTGGTAACAATCCTGCACTCGAAGCTACATTTAAAAAATATCCATGTCTTTGCTCCATCTCCATTTTAGACAACATCAACTTCATTAAAATATGCATTCCTGTTACATTGACATCTATCATATCTTCTTGTTTCTGCAAATCTCCATATACAAAAAAACCACAATCTCCAAAACCTGCATTATTGATAAAAATATCAATTTTTTCATTTCTTATCTCTGAAAAGAACTTATAACACTCTAATTTCTTCGATAAATCAGCAGTCATAATAACACAATCTACTTTTACCTCTTGTGCAAGCTCTTGTAATTTATCCATACGTCTTCCTGTCAATATCAATGGATACCCTTTTTTCGCTAACTGCCTTGCAAACTCTGCTCCAATTCCCGAACTAGCACCTGTAATTACTGCATACCCCTTCATAAAATCCTCCTTTAAAAAAATAATAAAAGGGGCTGTCGGAAAATAAGTAAACCAAGAGCTTTGCCTATATTAGTTCTATTTTCCGATTGCCCCTTTTCCATAGTTTTGACAACTAAAATTTATTTATTATATAACTTAAAACGATTTACTAACTTATCCAATTCTACTGCTTTTCCAGCCAACTGTTCACTAATAGCTGAACTTTCTTCTGAAGCTGCCGCATTCTGCTGAGTTACCATAGAAATCTGTTCAATTCCATCTTCTACTTGCTTTAATGCCTGTGCTTGAGCTTGTGCTGTTTCAGTTGTACTTCTTGCTACATTCGCAATTTCTTGCATTCCTTCAATAATACCAACAAAAGCTTTTGCTGTAGAAGCCGTAATTTTATTTCCTTTATCAATTTCTTGAATTGTCTTTTCAATCAATTCCTTTGTTGTCACAGCCGCCTGTGCACTATCTGATGCTAACTTACCAATCTGGTCAGCTACTACTGCAAAGCCTCGTCCAGCTTCTCCTGCTCTTGCTGCTTCAATCGAAGCATTTAAGGATAACAAATTCGTTTGAGAAGCAATGTCTTCAATCGAAGCAATAATATCTTCAATTTCGCTAGAAATCTCTTTAATATGAAGCATTTCTTTTTCTAGTTCTTCCATTTGACGTTTTTCATTTTGTGCATTCTTCACAGAAACCTGTACACTTTCATAAGCTTCTTCTGTCTGCTTTGCACTTGTTTCTGCCATCATCGCTACAGATTGTACTGCTGCTGTTAATTCTTCTACTGCACTTGCCTGTTCCCCAGTTCCTTCAGACAAATCTGCTGCTGCTTTTGCAATTTCATCCGAGCCAACATCTACCTGTGCAGAAGTTTCATGAATTTGTGTCAATGTTTCATTAAAACTCTTTAAAATAAACACTAATGATTCTTTAATACTTGCAAAATCTCCACGGAAATTCGTGATATTATGGAAGGACATTGTCAAGTCACCCTTTGCAATTTCTTGCAATCTCTCTGAAATTTCATTGACATAGCCACTTAATGTATCCATTGTTCCTCTCATGGATTCTGATAACTGACCTAATTCATCATTAGATTGATAAGTAATTACTTTAGAACCTGCTAATTCTCCATTATACATACAATGAGCTACTTCGGTAAGCTGTGCGACTGGTTCTGTAATCATTTTTGTTACCATTCTAGTCACATATATAGCAATAGATGTAATTAATATCAAAACAATAATACCTGCTACCACCATAATAATTACGGAATTTGATGCAGTATCACAATAATCTTCCCCCGCCTTAATAATTGACTGGTCTAACTTATCTGCCACTTTCTTCATCTCATCTACTCTTGGCTTATAGCTATCATTATTGTATTGCATTGCTTCTTGTAATTTTCCTTGTTCCAATAAAGATACAATTTTTTCACGATGTGCCTTAGAATCTAACAACATATCATAAATTTCTTGTAAAAGTGCCTTATTTTCCTCTGTTAAAAGAGTCTCCTTTAAAATATCATAGGCATTTTGTATCATATCAACATTTGTTTGCATATCTGTTTTCATCTTTGGTAAAGTAGTTTCTAATTCTGACTCACCTTCTGCCACCACATAGTTTAATGCTCTTTGGATATCCGTCAAGCCATATCGAATATCTCCCATATAAAACGCATTGGTTGTTGGTCCATCCAACATACTTCTTACATAAGATTCTACACTTTTCATACCAATCAATAATATGACAATAAAAATAAATGTAGATACAATGATAATTCCATGAGAAAATGTTAATTTTTTACTCATTGGTAATTGTTTAATTTTCTCTGTTAGTCCTCGTTTTTCCATTGTAACTTTGTTCTCCCTTCGTTCGTACCTTGGTTCCATTTTTTCTGCTATATTTTACTCGAAAAAGCAGTATTTGTCTACCCCTCCCGAATAAAAAATATGGATTCTTGGTTACTATTCTTTATAACTCAATCCAGTATTTTTCTAGCCAAACTCCATCTAAATGTTCATATACTGTTTCTTCCAAAACACCACCACAAGACAAAATCGTTCTTCTACTTCCTTCATTTTCTACTAAACAAGAAACTAAAATACGTTCTAGACACAATTCTTTTTTACAAAAATTCTTTGCTTCAGAAAGCATCTGTTTTGCATACCCTTTTCTACGTTCACTTGGACGAACCGAATACCCAATATGCCCAGCAAATCTTCGCAAATACTCATTTAAATAATGCCTTACTTGCAACATTCCATAAATTCGCTTTGTCACAGGGTCTGCTAGAACAAACTGTGTACTTTGTACTCTATTTTCTGGTACAAGGTCTGGATTGGAAAGAATTTCATTATATTCTAACCAATCCAATGGATTATAACATCGACGCAATATACCACAACCATCCATAGAACTTCCTGCTACTAACATTTCCTCACGATAAGAACTAATTTCTTCTATATAAGAAGCATCTGGTATCAATAACTGTAGTTCTCCAAACTGTTCCATTTTCTTTCCTCTACTTTTTATTGGCTGGTTCTACATTAATACTCTTTCCTTTAATTTTGGAATCCTTCATTACCTGAATGACTTCTGCAGCATATTCTCTTGGAACTTCTACAAAAGTATACTTATCATACATATCAATTGTACCAATCAATTTCCCAGACATTCCTGTTTCCCCAGCAATTGCACCAACAATATCCCCGGGACGTATTTTTTGCTTCTTTCCAAGATTGATAAACAAACGCACCATTCCTGCCTCTGCACCAGTATCTCCAAACTCCATACCTTTTTCTGGTTCTAGAGAAGTATCTACCTCTCCCATCTGCATCTTTAAAAATGCCGCTGCCACTTCCAAAGAAGTATATTCTTCTTCATTGATTCTCTCTTCAATCAAACGAATCATTTCTTCTAAATTTTCTTCTTCAATCATACGGCTTACATTGTCCATAATCTTATCCGCTTTAATTGCTGTTACATCATTCAAAGATGGAATTGGCTGAAGATGAATCTTTGTTTTACAATAACGCATAATATCTTTTAATTTATAAATTTCTCGTCCTACGACAAAATTAAAAGCACGACCTGTTCTTCCTGCTCGACCTGTTCTACCAATACGATGCACATAATATTCCTCATCTTGTGGAATATCATAGTTAAATACTGCTTCTACATCATCTACATCAATTCCTCTTGCTGCCACATCCGTTGCAACCAAAATATCTGTTTTTCCGCCACGGAATGTTTCCATAACTCTATCACGTTGTACCTGCTTTAAATCTCCATGAAGCGCCTCTGCAAAATAACCTCTTAATTGTAGAGCAGAAACAAGTTCGTCTACTTGTTTTTTCGTATTACAGAAAATTAAAGACAATTTTGGGTCATACATATCTAATAAACGACAAAGTACTTCTAATTTTGTATTTGGTCTTACTTCATAATAATACTGCTCAATCTTAGGTACAGTTAATTCTTTCTTTACTACTTTTACTAAAACAGCATCTTTTTGATACGTTCCTACAATTTCCATAATAGGCTTTGGCATTGTTGCAGAAAATAAAAGTGTCTGTCTCTCTTCTGGTAAATCTTGAAGAATTGTTTCAATATCTTCACGAAAGCCCATATTTAACATTTCGTCTGCTTCATCTAGCGTAATCATACGAACTTTATCCATTTTTAATGTATGACGACGCATATGGTCCATCACACGCCCTGGCGTACCTATGACAATCTGTACACCACCTTTTAAAGAACGTATTTGTTTATTGATATCTTGACCACCATAGATAGGAAGTACTTTAATTCCATGCATAAACTTTGCCAAGCGTCTTAATTCCTCTGCTACTTGAATGGCTAGTTCTCTTGTTGGACAAAGAATCAACGCTTGCAAATCTTTCTCTTTTGGATTTACCATTTGTAACAATGGAATACCAAATGCTGCTGTTTTTCCTGTTCCTGTCTGTGCCTGTCCAATTATATCTTTACCTTCCATTGCTACTGGAATGGCTTCTGCCTGAATTGGCGTCATTTCCTCGAATCCCATTTCCTTTACTGCTCTTAAAATAGGCTCTTGTAATTCCATTTCATCAAATCTCATATATAATTATCCTCCATTACTTCGATAGAAAAAAAGAAATGCCATACCTGTGCTTGGTATGACATTTTCTATATTCATGTATTACCTTTGTTTCACACTTTTAGCTTTAAAAGTTTAACATAGTTTCTATGTATCGTCAAGGTATCAAAAGTCTTAAAATTATTATGTTTTTTATTTTATCTAAAAGTATTGTGTAAGTTCACGGTATTGAGATTGAGAAAGAATCTCTCGATGACACTTTAAATTTGGTAAACGTTCCTCTAAAAGGTCA
This sequence comes from uncultured Lachnospiraceae bacterium, assembly GCA_937891165.1. Classification (GTDB taxonomy): domain Bacteria; phylum Bacillota; class Clostridia; order Lachnospirales; family Lachnospiraceae; genus SIG299. The sequence continues at coordinate 6,068 of CALAEX010000244.1, forward strand.
AACAAAGCATTGGCAGATTCTTCTGTACAGTCGGCAAATCCTTGAATCTCTTTACTAGAAATAACACGCACGGATAAATGCGAAATTGCTACTTTTTTAGAAACCGAACCAACATCTACATTTAATTTTTGTTGGTCTCTTACTAAATATACCCCTACAATATCTGTCAGCTTTATCACTCTTACAAATCCTTCTGGTCCTAAACAAATATATTCTCTTGTTAGAAAACCATCTGGTTGAGAAAATACAGCATTACGTGCTTTTTCTAAAACCTTTCCATTAGAAAAATCTAAAATATAAGCATCTGATTGCACTACTTGTCTTTCAAATTCTTTTATTTCTACTATTGTATAGCCACTTTGTTTCGCAAATTTCTTTCTTATTTCTTCCTCTCCATTCAAAAGATGTTTTATTTGAAAAATTGCTAACAATAGGAACAATGCACCAATTCCTGCAACAATACCAATTAAAATTTTTCCACCTATTAAAGTCAATGAACCATCAGGGTTATTAGCATCGCTATAAATGACATAAGCTAAATAAGCAAGTGCTACAATAAATATCATGCATAAAATCAATGTAGTAATCTGATTTTTTTTCATACGCTTTGTATATGCAGAAAAGAAAGAACGCTTTGGAAAATGTTTCTCAATATATTCCTCATGCATCTTTTTAAATGTTGTATTCATTCTTTATCCCTTTCTGTTACTAACTTTATTCTTTTACCATGTCTTTTCTAACTTCATTTTAAAATCAATCTGATAAGGATTATCACTTCTTGTTTTAATTTCTTCATAGATTGCTTGACGTTCGGCACTACTTTCTTCTGCCCAGTATTCATAACCACGCAACCAACTTCCAATTAAATCATCCCAAGAATCAAATAAAGGCTGTATTAACTGTGCAATTTCTAATGACATATCTAAGGCTTCTTCTTCTGTATAATAACCTGCCAAATAACAATAACTTAATACATTCAATGCACGACAATAATCCCAACCATCAATTGCTTCTTCCCCATATTGCTTATACATCTCATACCAACTTTCATACATTGGTACTTGTTCTTTTGTTATTTCAAAATGCTCTAACAAAAATTCTTCTTTATTTTCTGCTTGTTCATAACCATAGTCTTGTAAATAATAGATATATTCACGAAAACCAATACCATGTCCTTCCTCTAACAGCCAAAGGATAGTTTCATCCGCCGTAGTACGGTCTGTAATCTCCCATGATGATCGTAACGATAATACTGCTATTCCTTTGGAAGTTTCATTCATTGGAAGTCCTGCAAAAATAGTATAATCATGACCATTTAATTCGGTTAAAACAGCATAAGATGCATTAAACCAACGAACTGTGTCTGTAAGTTCTATTGTACCAACTGTATTTTGTTCTATCGCTTCCTCGTATTCTTTAAATTGACTACAAGAAACTTTTAGATAAGGAAGCATATCTTCTTTCTTTGTATCCTTTGTAAAACTCATATAACCAATAGCATAAAAAGCATAGTCCGTTTCCCCATAAGCAAAACAAGCTTCTCCACTAACACTGTCTGCTATTGTTTCCCCTTCACTATTCAAACCTTCTACTGCCATTTTACTTTGCACTACAGATACATTCGACATTCCCGAAATTTCAAATGCTTCTATTTCTTCTCCCTCTGAAATTTGATAACTTTTCTGTATCAATTCTTTTGTATCTTCTACACTGTAAATCTGATAACCACTATTTTTTGGAAACTGAAACATCATTGCCCCTAGTTCATTTCCTTTTGTTACCATTATTAAATTGACACTTCCTGTTTCTTCTGATGTCCAATCTTTAGGAAGATATAACGAAGCACTTTCATCCGAAAGAGCTACCTCTTTCATTTCTTCCAATATTTCTTTGTCTGTCTTTGTACTGCTCGTTGTTCCACAAGCAGACAATACAAAACAGAAACTAAAAAGTAAACAAATAAGTAATAATTTTTTCTGTTTCATTTTATAATTCCCTTCTTTGTATTATAATGTTTTTATTTTGTGTGAAAAAAAAGGTACTATAGATTGTTTATTTTCTATAGCACCCTTTATTATATAATTTAAATTTAAAATGTCAATCAAATATTTATCATTTAATCATAACGAAATCCTTATGATGGCAAACATATTACTCCACCTTTGCAACTAATTCTCCTTGTTCTACATCTAGTATAATTGTCTGTCCTACGTCTACCGCATCAGATAAAATTAATCTCGCACTCATCGTTTCTACTGTTTTTTGTAAATAACGTTTGAGTGGTCTTGCCCCATAAGCAGGCTCATAACTTTTTTCAATTGCAAATTCCTTTGCTGCTTCGGTCATACGAATCGAAATTTCTCTGTCTGCTAGTCTGCGATTCAAATCGGAAATCAATAACTCTATAATACCACCAATATTGTGTTTTGTCAGTGGGCTAAAGGTAATAATTTCATCTAAACGATTTAAAAATTCTGGACGAAAATGAGCACGTAATTCATTCATAACAAATTGTATGCTTTCATCTGTAATACTGCCATCTTCTTTTACTCCATCTAATAAGTACTGTGAACCAATATTAGAAGTCATAATTAAAATCGTATTTTTAAAATCTACGGTACGACCTTGAGAGTCTGTTACTCGACCGTCATCTAAAATCTGCAACATTACATTGAATACATCTGGGTGGGCTTTCTCAATTTCATCAAATAAAATAACAGAATATGGTTTTCTTCGTACGGCTTCTGTCAACTGACCACCTTCTTCATAACCAACATATCCCGGAGGTGCTCCAATGAGTCTAGATACCGAATATTTCTCCATATATTCACTCATATCAATACGAACCATATTTTGTTCATTATCAAATAAAGCTTCTGCAAGAGATTTTGCAAGTTCCGTTTTACCAACACCTGTTGGACCAAGGAACAAAAATGAGCCAATTGGTTTCGTTGGGTCTTTAATTCCTGCCTTGGAACGTAAAATGGCTTCTGCCACCTTTTGTACTGCTTCGTCCTGACCAATCACACGTTGATGTAATTCTTTATCTAAATGTAATGTCTTATTTCGTTCACTTTCCGTTAATTTGGCAATTGGAATCCCCGTCCAACGAGAAACAATTTTCGCAATCTCTTCTTCATCTACATTTTCATGTACTAAAGTATGACCTTCTGTTGCCACTTTTGCTTCTTCTTCTTCTAACTGTTTACGAACTTCTGGTAATTTTCCATAGGTTAATTCTGCGGCTTTATTTAAATCATAATTACGTTCTGCCATTGCAATTTCTGCATTGATATCTTCTAATTGTTCTCTTAATTTCTGTACTCGTTCGACAGCTGATTTCTCATTATCCCACTTTGCTTTCTGTCCTGAAAATTCTTCTCGAAGTTCGGCAAGGTCTTTTTGCAAGTTTGCCAAACGCTCTTTGCTTAGACGGTCATCTTCTTTCTTTAATGCCGCTTCTTCAATTTCCATCTGCATAATACGACGTTTAATATCATCTAACTCCGTTGGCATAGAATCTAACTCTGTTTTAATCAATGCACAAGCTTCATCCACTAAATCAATTGCCTTATCAGGCAAGAAACGGTCAGAAATATAGCGATTGGAAAGGGTTGCCGCAGAAACTAATGCACCATCATTGATTTTTACACCATGATATACTTCATAACGCTCTTTTAACCCACGAAGAATCGAAATCGTATCTTCTACGGTTGGTTCTTCTACGTGTACTGGTTGAAATCTACGCTCTAGTGCCGCATCTTTTTCCACATACATACGATACTCATTTAATGTAGTGGCACCAATACAATGTAACTCTCCGCGAGCCAACATTGGCTTTAACATATTGCCAGCATCCATAGAGCCTTCTGTTTTCCCTGCACCTACAATGGTATGCAATTCATCAATAAATAAAATAATTTTTCCATCACTTTTCTTTACTTCTTCTAATACTGCTTTCAGTCTTTCTTCAAACTCACCACGATACTTTGCACCTGCTACTAATGCTCCCATATCTAGTGCAAATAATGTCTTATCTTTTAATCCTTCTGGAACATCCCCTGCCACAATACGCTGTGCCAATCCTTCGACTACTGCTGTTTTACCAACACCCGGCTCGCCAATTAATACAGGGTTGTTCTTTGTCTTTCTCGATAAAATCCGAATCACATTTCTAATTTCCGAATCTCTACCAATCACAGGGTCTAATTTTTGTGCTTTGGCACGTTCCACTAAATCATATCCATATTTTTCTAATGTGTCATACGTTGCTTCTGGGTTGTCGGTTGTTACTCTTTGATTGCCTCTTACTTCAGATAACACTTTCAAAAAGCGTTCTCTATCAATACGAAAGTTTTTCAATAATTCCTTTAACTCTCTGCCTGCATATTTTAATAAACTTAAAAACAAATGCTCTACTGATACATAAGCATCTCCCATATGCTTTGCTTCATCTTCTGCGTAAATCAAGACTTTGTTTAAATCATTTCCAACATAAACTTGACCGCCAGATACTTTTGGACGCTTCTTTAACACACCATTTAACTGTGCTAAAAAAACCTCTTTTGAAATTTCCATTTTTTCAAAAAGTTTTGCAATTAAACTATCTTCTGTTGTCAATAAACTATACAGCAAATGTTCTGGCACTAACTCTTGGTGGCCATACTCATATGCCATCTTTTCACAATCCTGAACTGCTTGCATTGATTTTTGGGTAAATTTGTTAATGTTCATACGTCAGCCTCCTTATATTGCTCTTATTGTTACCAAAATTGTATCAAACAAAACGAAACTTTGTGTTTTGTTAGTATCGTTATATCACTTTTTGTTAGCACTGTCAAGAGGTGAGTGCTAATTTTAAAACAATTTCACTGGAAAGTAACCAAAATAGGTAGACAAAATAAAAAATGTAGTATATGATGACAATGAGAAATGGCTCATCTTCTCTTTTTAAGGTGGTGATATTATGAAAATTGCAATATGCGAAGATGAACTATTGTTTCAGAAAAAACTCAAATCAGGTATCGAAACCTTTTTTGCCGAAAAGAAAATCGACACCAAATTCGATTGCTTTCTTAATGGTAATGAACTGATAGATAATCTAAAAAAGGAATACGATGTTATTTTTCTTGATATAAATCTTGGGACAAAAACGGATGGAATGAATATTGCAGGACAACTGAGAAGTGCAAATATTTCCTCTCCTGTGATTTTTGTTACAAGTTTTGAAAACCGTGCAATTGACGGATATGATGTTGGTGCTTATGGATTTGTAGTAAAAAAGAACCTTGACGAAAAACTCCCCAAAGTCCTGACAAAACTTTGGAAAGACAACTTTTATCGCCCTACCATTCTAATTCAAGGAAAAGAAAATACAGAAATCATAAAACTCAACGGTATTATTTCTGTTCAGTCGCAAAACCGTTCCACTATCATTAAAACCGATATAGAAGAATTAACAGATATTCGTCCTATCAGTAAATTTACCAATCTTCTTGGTGATGATTTTGTTGAAGTACATAAAGCGGTATTTGTTAATATCTCTAAAATCAAACGTATCAATCATGATACAGTTACTATGTGTGATGAAAGCAACGTGCCCTTGAGCAGAAGAAACCGCAAAAGCGTTATGTGTGCTGTAATGAAACGGATAGGTGAAACATGAAAATTCCATTTAAGAACTATGCAATATCTATTTTTATGATTCTTGCGATAGTAATCACAAACTTTTTTGTCTATTACACATCAGTCTGTAATTCAGAAATACTGCAAAGCAAGGATGTATACGGCAACGTAAGTTCAACAAGTTTATCATCAGTGCATCATCGAAAAAAACTGATTATAAATTTAAGTGACAATAACAAAGAGGACATTCAGCAAATGTTGGAAGAAATTGCTCTCCTTAAGGATTACTCTATCGCTGTTGACTATGTGCAAAATGATAACAAATCAGCCATATTAAAATGGGAAGAACTTTCTTTCGACGAACGCAAAACCTATGCCGAAAGGCTTTATCAGGAGTGTAAAGATAAATATTCCTCGAACACAGAACAACTTTCAAAACTTATTAAGGAAGATATTTCTGACCTTGAAAAAACAATATCTTACCTCCAATATCTCAACGGTTATCATGATTATATAAGAAATATTGAAACAAATTCGGAATTATTATCCGATATTTCTATTTATCAAAATGACAAGAAAATTGTAGACAATATCATAAAAACAAGAAAAGATTTTTACGGACTTTCAGGAATCGTATTAACCCCCGTAATGGAGGATGGATATATTGCTTTTCTTAATTTCAGAATAACCGATTTTTTCGCTGTTCTTATTGCGTTACTCTCTCTTACAACAATAAAAAGTGAAAAAATACACCGTCAAAAAATCCTTCTTGCACCGATATGGATTACAATTATCAGCACATTGGTAATGTATCTCGGAAATTTTATACTGACAGACCGATTTGTAGGAATGCCATCAACAACCGTTGCGATACAGTCTATGGAAAGCTTTAAAACTTGTCCGTACGTGATAAATGTTGGATTTTTAGCTATCAGCACGGCTATTGCAAAAACACTTGGCTGCCTTATTGTGTTACTTGTATCTATATTAATCCTCTCTGTAAAAGGAAAGAAAAAAGCATTGGTATTGTCTTTTGTGAGTATTATCATTTTTGTAGAAATATTCTTTGCTATCTATGGTTTTTCTGATGTTCTACAGGAGATAAACCTACTTTCCTGTTTCAGCTTTGAACGGTTTTTCATACGCTATAGGAACATTGAAGTTTTCGATATCACTATTTCAAGACTCCCTGTTTTTATTGTTTTTGTATGGATTGTTTTCATTTTTATCGCAATAATTTCCGTACGGAGTGTTTCCAAACGTATCGAAGAACTTACAAGAGAAACCGAGCAGGAATACTACGATGAAATTAACCGCCGTTATCTCGAAAGCAGAAAAATACGTCACGATATCAATAATCATCTGCTTGCAATAAACACTCTGATTGAAACAGGTAATGTGGAACAGGCAAAACATTATATATCCGAAGTATCAGAACAACTCGACCTTACTGCTATGCCTTTAAAAACAGGACGTGACGTGCTTGACGCGTTGCTGTTTAAAAAAACAGAACAGGCAACCAAAAAAGATGTGAATATTGTCTTTGAAATAAACTCTCCTTTACAAGATTGCCGTATCGCTGACTACGATTTATGCACCATATTCGGAAATATACTGGATAATGCAATAGAAGCAGTAAACTCAGGAGATAGAATTTCTGTCAGCATAGACAAACAACACGATATGTTTTATATTTCCTGTGAAAATCCCTTTCACCAAGAGCTGAAACGAAAAGGAGAAAAAATCTTTTCTACAAAAAAGGATTTCGGCTCTCATGGTTTCGGACTTACACGAATCAAGGATACTGCAAAACACTATGGTGGTGATGTGAATATTACCGCTGTAAACGGAGTATTTCGAATCGAAATACTTATAAATTTACTCTGACCGCTTCTGCAGAAATAATGACCGCTTCTGCAAAAGCGGTTGTTTTTTTTCATTAACCTGTTAGAATAAAGCCAATCAAACGAAAGGAGCTTTTTTATGAAGAAAATAATCTCAACCTTTGCCCTAGCCTGTATCGCTTTTACTCTTACAGGTTGTAACAATACTACTCCTATGGAGGATTGCCTAATCACTAACATGGGTACAACTAATTATCATCAAATAATGAAAACAGAGAACGGCTATTATTATAACGCTAAAAATTTAAGAGATATGTCTCTTAGGTATTATGATATTACAACAGGTAACGATATCTATCTTTGTGCTAAGCCTGAATGTACTCATGACGGAGATAAATTTTGTACTGCAACAAGCGAAGTCTTTCATGTACAATATACGGGAATGTATGGCAATAACATCTACATTGTTGTTACCGAAGCAGACGGAAAGCAAGTACATCTTAAGCTTTTAAAAGCTTCCCTAGACGGAACAGAGCTTACCGAAATTTGTACAGTTATTCAGACAATCGGCTCGGAACAAGGTATTAGTGTACCCTATGAAGATACCCGTGCTATGATTCTGCACAGAGGGTATGCGTTCATTCCGTATTACCTCGCAGCCCATGGATCAAAAATTATGGGAAGAGCAGGTCTTGCCATCGTAAATCTTTCTGACGGAAGCGTTGAGTATCTGCCAGAATATGAACAGTCTCAAAGCGATGGATATATGAACATTACTCCATACGGTGATTATATCTATTATCTAATGAATTCAAAATCCGAAATGCATCGCTATAACTTCATAACAGGCGAGGACGAACTTCTTCCAGTAAAGGAAAATATGAAAGAAACATACGGAAACTATGTAACTAATTTAACAAAGTATACTATCATAGATGATAAAGTGTGGTATATATACGGAAGCACTTCTATGTTTATCTACGACCCTACTGCAAATACAACCACTTTAGTAGAAGCATTTGAAGAAAAGTTTTGTACAGAAACAGAAGAATATGATGAAAACGGCGAACTTTATGCAATTACCTCTAGGCCTTATACCTCCCCAAAGCCTATATATGACGGAAAATATCTTTATATTGCAGAAGGCGGTTTCTTTGCAAGCAAATATAGCAATCATGATATGAAAATTCATATTTTCACTTTAGAAGGTGATAGATTAGGTGGTTTCGTTTTTGAAAGAAATGGTTCTTTCTCGGAAGGAACTAGTTCTTCCTATCAGATTAATATTTTGGATGAAACTTTCTATATTCAAACAGAAGAGGGTACGGTATTTTGTCCCGTTTCCAATGTAATTTCTGGAAACATAGAATGGAAAGAATTGTACCAAATTGAGAAGGGAGAAGACTAATGCTAGAACTTAAAAATCTTACAAAAAAATACGGTGAAAACACCGTACTAAATAACATAA
>CALAEX010000245.1 GCA_937891165.1 uncultured Lachnospiraceae bacterium
TGATTGAATTGAAAGCCGAGAAAAATTGTAGCAAGGATGGATTAAAAAAATTATCAGAAGATGCATTGAAACAGATAATAGATAAGAAATACGATACAGATATGTTGGTGCAAGGAGTTAAGACGATTTATAATTATGGTGTTGCCTTTTGTGGGAAACAAGTTGAAATTATGATGGATAAAAAAGTAAAATAAGTAATAATTTTAGAACATCACAAATTAGTGGATGTCCTATTTTAGTTGAGTTAGCAGTGAAAATAATTATGAAGTAATGAAAATAAATTGTATGTGCTAAAGAATATACTAATTTTTACAGAAAGATACAATTTACATTTACTTTAGTACTACCTTATGCTATAATAGCAAAGAATACATCACATATCAAGGAGATCAAGTGAATGAGAAAAAACGAAGATGTTATTGCTATTTATTCTCGTAAATCCAAGTTTACTGGCAAGGGTGAGAGCATTGGCAATCAAGTAGAGCTTTGCAAAGAGTACATTCGTATGCATTATGGGGAAAATCAGTCAATTGTTGTTTATGAAGATGAAGGTTTTTCTGGTGGTAATTTGAATCGTCCTGATTTTAAGAAAATGATGGATGCTGCGAAGAAGCGTAAGTTTAAGGCTATTATTGTATATCGACTTGACCGTATTAGTCGTAATATTAGTGATTTTGCTGGTTTGATTGAGGAATTATCTCATTTAGATATTGCGTTTCTTTCTATTAAAGAGCAGTTTGATACAGGAACTCCAATGGGTCGTGCAATGATGTACATTGCATCTGTTTTCTCGCAATTAGAGCGTGAAACAATTGCAGAGCGTATTCGTGACAATATGCATGAGTTGGCAAAAACAGGGCGTTGGCTTGGTGGAACAACTCCAACTGGTTATGAATCAGAAGCTGTGAAAAGTATTACTATTGATGGGAAAGCAAAAAAAGCTTGTAAATTGAAAGTAATTCCAGAAGAAGCTGAAATTATTAAGCAAATTTATGATTTATATGTGGAAACAGATTCACAGACAATGACAGAAACAGAGTTGATGAAACGAGGAATTAAAACAAAAAATGGAAAATATTTTACTCGTTTTTCGATTAAGGCAATTTTACAAAATCCAGTTTATGTGATTGCAGATAAGGAAGCTTATGATTATTTTGTAAAAGTAAATGCAGATTTGTTTTCGGATAGAGAAGCGTTTGATGGTGTTCATGGAATTATGGCATATAATCGTACCGAGCAAGAAAAAGGAAAGACAACGGTATTTCGTCCTGCCAATGAATGGATTGTTTCCGTTGGTCAGCATCAGGGGCTTATTTCTGGAAAAGAGTGGGTTTTAGTTCAAGAGTCTTTAGAGCGTAATAAAATAAAAGCGTATCATAAACCTCGTAGTAATGAAGCATTGATTACAGGGTTATTGTATTGTAGTTGTGGTAGTCGTATGTATCCAAAACTTAGCCGTCGTAAGACAGCAGATGGTAAGCCAATTTATACTTATGTATGTAAAATGAAAGAACGTAGTCAACGTACCATTTGTAATGGAAAGAATGTGAATGGAAATGCATTAGATATGGCAATCATAGAGCAAGTAAAACTATTAGAGGAAGATACAGGAACTTTTATTGAACAGTTAGAGCGGAGCCGAAAGTTTTATACTGGTAATAGAGAAAATTATAAGGAACAGCTTTTGGTATTACAACAGGAAAAAGCAGAGGTAGAGAAGAAAATAGAAGGTTTTGTAGATTCTTTACTTGAGTTAGGAGATAGTGTTGCAAAAAATCATGTTGCAAAGCGTATTGAACAATTAAATAAACAATTAGAAGAAATCAATGCTCGAATTGTGGAATTAGAAGGATTAACTTCTAGACAACAACTGAGTGATATTGAGTTTGATGTACTTCGTCAGTTATTGTCGGTATTTCAGTCAAGTATAGATGGGATGACAATAGAACAAAAGAGGTCTGCTATTCGCACAATAGTCCGTAAAGTAGTTTGGGATGGTGTCAATGCTCATGTAGTCCTATTTGGAGTGCAGGAGGAAGAACTAGAATTTCCAGAGATATCTAGTCTAGGTATAGGAGTAAATATAGAAACAGATAAGGAAGAAGATACCGAAGAATTAGAGCAATTTGCAGATGTGGATTATCATGAGGGAGAGCAGGATGGTGTAACAAAAACGCTTTGGGGAGAAGATAGCAAATGAGCTTTTAATGTTATTTCGGAGTAGTAAAAAGCAATCGAAAGAAGTCTTTTTATCAGAACCAATTGGTTCTGACAAAGAAGGAAATACAATACAATTGATAGATATTTGTGTAGCAGAGGAAGTTGATATTATTGGTCAAATGGAAGAACAGAGCAATATAAATAAGTTAAAAAACTATATGGATAAAAATTTGACTAAGAGAGAAAAAGAGATTATAGAGTTACGGTATGGGTTAAATGATGGAAAAGAAGTTACTCAGAGAGAAATTGCGGAGCAATTAAATATTTCGAGAAGTTATGTTTCTAGAATTGAGAAAAAAGCATTGAAAAAGCTAAAAGCTGCCTATAGCTAAGGCAGCCTTTTTAATGTAGTGATTTATGAAATGTAATAAAAAACAATACTCTTTTTTATTCTGTCTTTTTGGTAGATTCTTCTGTAGATTCTGAATTTTTTTGTTTTTTTCTTTTAGAGATAGTGTGTAAAGCGTCTGTAAGTCCAGAATCAGAAGAAACTTGTTTCTTTTGGTCTGCTGTTAAGAAAATAAAATTTCCTGTTTCGGGGTCTATTTTTTCTACATAAGTATAGGCAAGTGAATCAATTGGTAATTGTTTCTTTGCTAAATGATATTCAGAAAATGTTTTTATTAGGAAGTAGATTACAGCGAAGGTTGGTACACCAAGTAACATTCCAAGGAATCCAAATAGTCCGCCACCAATTAAAATAGCTACAATAACCCAGAAAGCAGATAATCCAGTAGAATCTCCTAAAATCGTTGGTCCAATAATATTGCCATCAATTTGTTGTAATACTAAAATAAAAATAATAAAAATAATAAATTTTGTTGGACTAATCAGTAAAATAAGAAAAGCACTTGGAATTGCACCAATATATGGTCCAAAGAAAGGAATAACATTCGTAACACCAACAATAACACTAATTAGTAATGGATAAGGCATATCTAATATAGTAACACCAATAAAACAAAGAATTCCAATAGTAAGGGAATCAATAATTTTTCCAATAATAAATCCACCAAAAATTTTATCTACTTGACGAAAAATAGAAAGAACAACATTTGCTTGTTCTGGTTTTACAATAACGTAGAGTAATTTTTTTGCTTGTCCAAGAAATCGTTTTTTGCCAATCAGCAAATAGACAGAAACAATAATACTGAGTACAAGATTCGTAGCTAATTTTGCAAGACCAAAGATACCAACAGTAACACTAGACATCAGTGTTTGGACTTGAAGAATAAGTTCATTATTTACCCAGTTATAAATAGAGGAGGTAAGCGAGTCTAGCAAGCTTTGAGCATATTCTAACATTTGTGGATTTGTTTGTAAGTGATTATTGATAAATTCATAAATTCGATTGACATAAATGCGAAAGTCGCCTGCAAGTTTCACGATGCTTCCATAAAGTTCTGGAATAATCATGCTAATGAGAAGTCCAATACCAAGCAGTAAAAGACCAAGACATGATATAATAGAAATGGTTTTTGCAAGAAAACGACTAAAACGTGATGGAACACGAAGAAGGGCACAAAGTTTCATAATTTGCTTGTCCATCCATGTAACAAGTGGGTTAACTAGATAAGCGATTGCAGCACCAAAAATAATAGGAAATAGGACAGAACTAATTTTTCCAACAAGTTCAAAAAAATCGTTCATACGATAGATAAGGAAAAAGAAGAGAACACCAAAAATAATAATAGATATTATTGTAATTCCCCATCGAAAATAAGTGCTGTATTTTTCTCTCATAGTAAATTCCTCCCGTTTATAGCTCATATTATTTTACATTATAGCACAAAACAGAATTTACGAAAACGGTCAATTATAAAAAAAGAAGAAATTTTATGAAAAATTAGAACAGCTTCTTGAGAAATTGAAAGAGGTGCTATATACTACATATAGTTTATCCGAATAAAATAAGTCCCCACGTTTTCTAGTACGTGAGGCATTAATTGGTGGGTCAACTATTCGGTTGTGAGTAACTAGCGAAGTGGATTATAAATATCCGCTTGACAAGAAAGCAACATTTTAAGTACGAAAAAAGGAGGAGAAGTATGGAAGAGAAAAGATTAACTAGGCTAATTTTTAAATTTATTTTATTTGCTGGATTAGTTTGTCTTGGTGTAATTTATAGCAAAGAGCTTTTAGTAGTAGTTCAAGTGTTTATTGGAATGTTATCCCCATTTTTAGTAGGTGGTGCAGTTGCGTTTGTATTACAACTTCCAACAGGATTTATTGAGCGTAATTTTTTTGGAAAATGGAAAAATGAGAAGGCAGCAGGGGTAAAGCGTGGACTTAGTATTTTACTTGCATTATTATTTGTTATTTCTTTACTTGTTTTTGTGGTATTGATTGTAGTACCTCAATTAGGAAGAACTTTAATGGAATTAGGAACAGCAATTTCTGCTTTTTTGAAAGAATTGATTGTAGATTTGGAAAAATTGGTGAAACAGTATCCGGAATTACAAGATTCAGTAGCAGCTTTAGAAAGTATTCGTGTGGATTGGAATTCTGTCATTAGCTATGTAACAAATTTTGTTAAAACAGGCGTATTAAGTATGGTATCTACAACAGTAGGAATTGGTGGTAGTCTTGCAGGATTATTATTTGATGGTGTAATTTCTCTTGTTTTTGCAATTTATATTTTAACAGGAAAAGAAAAATTAGGTAGTCAGATAAAGAAGTTATTAAGAGCATATTTATCTAAAAAAAGATATGAAAGAACGTTGAAAGTATTGTCTTTATGTAACCAAAATTTTTCTAAATTTATTTCTGGACAGTGTTTAGAAGCAGTAATTCTTGGTACAATTTTTGTTGTTTTTATGACTATTTTTAATATGCCATATGCCTTGTTAGTTGGTGTATTAATTGCGTTTACGGCATTGATTCCAATTGTAGGAGCATTTATTGGTTGTATTATAGGAGCATTTCTTATTTTGATGGTAAGTCCAATTAAAGCAGTTGGATTTATTGTGATGTTCCTTATTTTACAACAGTTAGAAGGAAATTTAATTTATCCAAGAGTAGTGGGGAATTCGGTAGGATTACCAGCGATTTGGGTATTAGTAGCGGTTTCTGTGGGTGGTAGTATGTTTGGTGTAGTAGGAATGTTAGTATTTATTCCGTTGATGTCTACTTTATATGCATTACTTCGTGAAAATGTAAATGCAAAAACCGTTGCTAGACTAGAACAAGAAAAAATAGAAAAAGAAGCAGAAGCACAAAAAGAGGAAAGTGCTAAGTAGAAGGAAGAGAATATGGAAAAAGATGATATTATAATAAGAAACGCCATTATGCATATTTTAGATTCTACTGTAGGAATGCCTGTATTGTCTGATATGTTACTTACGTTAAATCCTGAGTTCAATGATTTTTTGAGAAATCATATTTATAAAGTGATATCAGGGGATGATTTAAAGACTTGTGTGTTTGATGAAGAAACATCTATAGTATATCAGTTAATACAAGAGTTTTCAGAAGATACGATGATACATGTTACAAAAAAATTAGCAGAGTTTTTATATACAATTATGAATTCGAATACAGATATTCCAGCAGCAGATGTATTTTTTGTCACTTATCAAAGGAATTCACAACAGTATTTGGCTATGTTAAAAATGAATTACAAAGAAGTTTATATGCATTATACTTCTATGAATGAGGTAGATGAAAGTGTAAATGATATTATGAAACAACCTTGTGCTCTACCAAGGAATGGTGGAAAATTGACAGAAGCAGTAATTATTTCTTTGGAAGAAAATACGGTTCAGTTGATAGAAAAACGATTTGAAGTCAATGGAGAAAAGAAGTATTATCTTTCAGAGTTGTATTTAAAATGTCATGCAAAAATGTCACAAAAAACAAAATTAGATATTGTAACAAAAGCAGTAGACCAAATTCATAAGAAATATTTTGAAGATGATTTTGAAAAGAAACTGGAAGCAAAAAGTGTGATTTATAATTCTTATGCAGAACAAGGCGTATTAAAGGTAGAAGAAATTGGAGAAGAGTTGTTTGGTCAGATTCCAGAAATTCGGGAGGAGTTTGTAGAAAAACTAGAAAAATATAAGCTTCCAAAAGAAGAAATTAAAGTAAATAGTGAAAAGACAACAAAGAAGTTTGAAAAGCAATATTTAACAACGGATTCTGGAATTGAAATTAATATTCCAATGGAAGAGTATAATAATAAACGACATGTGGAATTTATTACAAATCCAGATGGGACAATTTCGGTACTAATTAAGAATGTGAATCGTATTACAACAAAATAAAATAGTTAGAAAAAGGCAAATAGAGATATTTTTAAATATCTTATTTGCCTTTTTTTGTTTATGAATTTTCTAATTAATATGTTGACATATAATATTATATATCATATAATATTATTGTATAAATGATATGATAATTATGGATAATGTAAAGTGAGGTATTGCAGGAGGTTAGGATGATTTTTAATACTGGTTCGGCATTATTGGATGCCATTGTCTTGGCGGCGGTTTCGAGAGAGCCAGAGGGAACATATGGGTATAAGATTACACAGGAAGTACGAAGTGTTTTAGAAATATCAGAATCAACATTATATCCAGTGTTGCGTAGATTGCAAAAAGACAATTGTTTAGAAACATATGATATGGAGTATGGAGGTAGAAACCGAAGATATTATAAGATTACAGAGCAGGGTAGGAGGCAGTTGTTATTGTATAGTCAAGAGTGGAAAAGTTATTCTGGAAAAATATCAACGTTATTTGAGGAGGTAGTATAAGTGTCAAAGAAAGAGTTTATGGAAGAATTAGAAATTCTGCTTGGAGAACTTCCGAGGGAGGAGAGAGAAGATGTACTTCGATATTATGAATCTTACTTTGAAGATGCTGGTATCGGACAAGAGCAGATAGTAATACAAGAACTTGGTTCTGCTGGTAGAGTAGCAGCACAAATTTTAAGAGAGTTTCGTGCAGAAAAGGCAGAAGGAATTTATACAGAGCGTGGTTATCAAGAAAGAGAAAGTATAAAAGAAACACCAATTCGTTATGAAACAAAACAAGAAAAGACAAAACAAGAGCAAGCAAACTCGTATGAAAAAGCACAAAGAGAAACAACGACAGATGGTTCTGGAATACATATTTCTAGAAAAAAATTAAGCGGAAGCTCTTTGGTTCTTATATTGATTTTAACTATTTTAACGTTTCCTATTTGGATTACGGTACTTGGGGGTGTGTTCGGTACATTATTTGGTCTGTTTGTTGCGTTAATTGGTGTTGTAATAGGATTTGGTGCCGCTGGGATTGTTTGTACAGTTGCTGGATTAGTGGTACTTTGTGTTGGCATTGTAAAGTGTTTAGCATTACCAATTGTAGGAGCAGTATGTATTGCGATTGCCTTATTAGTGTTTGGTATTGGTTGTTTATTGATTGTTGCAACGATTGGTTGCGTAAAGCTTGCTAGTTGGTTAATCAAAGTGATATGGGATTTATTACAACGATTATTACATGGAGGAAGGGAGGCGATTGCATGAAACGACTTTGGAAAATATTATTGATACTAGGGATTATTTGTGTAGTAGTTGGTGGTATTTTTTCATCGGTTTTAGGCTTTTGTTTCTTTGATGAAATTGTTGCTCATAGAGAGCATTTCATATTCAATAATTATGTAAGCTTCTTAGATAATCTTGAAAGGAGAGAAGGAGTTTATTATAATGTTTCTGAGTGTAAGGAATCTTGTTATGATGAGGTTGAGAAAGAAAAAATTCAGGATATTTGTTTTGAATTTGCAGTAGGAGAAATTCGTATTATAACAGGTGAAACAATGTCTGTTCAAGTAACAGATATGTTTGAGAATGCCATTTCTAGTGAAGTAAGAGAGGGTGTTTGGTATATTAAAGATAGTTTGATAGAACATGGAAAGGTATTTTCTGGATATGCACCTACGATTGAGATTGTCTTGCCAGCAGAAAAAATATTTGATAAAATAGAGATACAAGTGGCAGCAGGAACTTTGATTGCAGAAGAATTAAGAGCAAAAGAAATGATATTAGAAGTAGATGCTGGTAGCATACAAGTACATCAATTATATTCTACAGAGTGTTTAGAACTAAGTAATGGTGTAGGAGAAATGAACTTATTATCAGTAGAAGCGAATAATATAACAGCGGACAACGGGGTTGGTGCAATGTATATTTCAGGTGAGATTACAGGGCAGAATAATATCAAGTGTGGTATTGGTGAAGTAACTATTTTGCTTCGTGGAAGAAAAAATATTGATTTTAATTATGATGTCAAGTGCGGCATTGGTGAGGTAGTAATAGGTAATTACAAACATTATGGTATGGGACGTCATCATAATAGTTCTCATCATGAAACTACATCTAATAGGGATTATTTTTATTTAGATTGTGGCATTGGTTGTATTCGTTTGGATTTAGAATAAAAGAAAGGGGAAGTTTATATGAAAGAGTTAAGAAGGTCATACAATAATCGAACACTTTGTGGTGTTTGTGGTGGAATTGGAGAATATTTAAATATTGACCCAACCGTAGTACGGTTGTTATGGGTATTATTTTCATTGGCTGGTGGTGCTGGTATCTTAGCTTATATTATTGCAGTTTTCATTATACCAGAATAAATCATAAATAGCCCTAAAAATCAGTATTTATAAGGTTTTTAGGGCTATTTTATTTTTTGGTGATGTTAATTTGATGTTGTAAAAATAAGCTTATACTTTTTCTACTTAAAAATTAGTAAATTTAACTTTTTATAAAGAGTATTTTTGTTAATTTAACACCACTTTACAAGTTTTTTTGAGAAATAAATAACGTACAAGGGCTTTTCGTAGTATAATAAGTTTGCACACAAATAAA
>CALAEX010000246.1 GCA_937891165.1 uncultured Lachnospiraceae bacterium
CACGAAACTCTGTAATTTTTTCTTTTACTTCTTCAAATGTAAGCCCTTTTTCTTTTAACTCTCTAAGTTTCAAAGCAATCAACATCTGACCACAAGAAGCAGACTGGGAATCCACTACTTCAATTTTTACTTCTGGATGTTCCTCTAAATACATGGAACGAGCCAATACTGCACTATTATAAGAACCACTTAACTTACCTGAAAGAGTAACGATATAGCATTCTTCCTGACCTTCAAATTCTTTCATATAACGCTCTGGAGAAGGACAAGCAGATTTTGGACACTCTGGACTTTGTTTCATCTTATCAATAAATACCTTTTGATTAAACGTTTCATCATCTATAAATTCTTCCCCTTCAATACTCAAAGTAAGTGGCACAAGACTGACAAAACTCTCTTTTTTCATCTCATCTGTTAAATCTGTACAACTATCTCCAATAATTTTATACGACATAGTGACCTCCATAAAAATAGTTTTCCTCTACTTTTAACATAGTTTCCATTACTACATTCATCATAGCACACTCTATCCTCATTCGCAACAAAAAATTTCATCATTTTTTTCTAAAAATATAACAAAGACCCTACTCTGTTTAATGTCTAGAGTAAGGTCTTTTATTCTTTATATTATTTTGTAAGAAGCATCATAATGTCATTGGAACGTTCCACAAACTTTGTCATTGCTTCTGGCTCTAATGGTCTATGTGCTAACAAAGCAAGGTCATACAACTGTTCACAAATCATAGTTGCGTGTTCGCCTTCTTTATTTTCACCAAGATATTTTACCAATGGATGATTTGCATTTAACACAAGCTTTTCTCCGCCCATGCCCATAAACATATCATCGCCCATACCACTCATGCGGTACATCTTCATCATATCCTGCATTCTACGGCTTTCTTCAGATAAAGTAATCATCGCAGAAACTTTTTCACTCTTAATCTTTTCCACTTTTACTTCTAACTTTTCTTTGTTTAATACTTTCTTAAACAATTCAGAAAGCTGTTCATTTAATGCAGTAATATCTTCACCCTTATCCTCTGTGAAACTATCGGTCAAATCAGCATCAATTCTTTGGAACTTCAAGTCCTGATTTTCATACTCTAACTGAGTAATAAATGGCTGGTCAATATTATGAGTTAACATCAAAGCATCAATACCATTTTCTTTAAACATATTGATATACTGGCTCTGCTGTTTTTCATCTGTTACATAGTAAACAGTATCCTTCTTTGGCTCTTTTGTATCCTCGGAAGCCTTATCATCTACCACTTCTGCTTCAATCTTTTCACCAGATTCATCTACTGCTTCTGCACCTTCGCCCTTTGCTGCCTTTACATACTCTGGAAGTGTTACAAATTTACCTTCTAAATTCTTGAAAATAATGAAATTCTTCATCTTTTCACGGAATTTTTCATCCTTCAAACAACCAAACTTGATAAATGGAGAAATATCATCCCAGAACTTCTCATATTCTTCACGTTCTACTTTATACATACCAGAAAGCTTATCTGCTACTTTCTTTGTAATATAATCAGAAATCTTCTTTACAAAACCATCATTCTGTAATGCACTTCTAGATACATTTAATGGTAAATCTGGACAGTCAATGACACCCTTTAATAACATCAAAAATTCTGGAATAACTTCTTTAATGTTATCTGCGATAAATACCTGATTACTATATAACTTAATTGTACCTTCTAAGCTATCATATTCTGTATTTAATTTAGGGAAATATAAAATACCCTTTAAATTAAATGGATAATCCATATTTAAATGAATCCAGAACAATGGCTCTTTATAATCCATAAATACATCACGATAAAACTTCTTGTATTCTTCCTCGGTACATTCATTTGGATGCTTATTCCAAAGTGGACTAGGCGTATTTAAAGGCTTTGGACCTTTCTTTTCTTCACTTACTTCGCCCTCTGTTTCATTTTCTTCTGTTGTATCTTCCTCTTCTTCTGGCTTATTTGCATTAGAAAAGTAAATTGGAATTGGCATAAAAGAACAATACTTTTCAATTACTTCTTTTGCACGATACTCATTAGAAAATTCATAACTATCTTCATTTAAGTAAAGTGTAATTGTAGTACCTCGTTCTGCTTTATCACCATCGCTCATTTCAAAATCCATACCGCTTTCGGATTCCCAATGTACTGCTGTTGCACCTTCACGATAAGAAAGTGTATCAATTGTTACACGGTCTGCTACCATAAAAGAAGAATAAAAACCAAGACCAAAATGACCAATAATTTGGTCTTCATTTGCTTTATCTTTATACTTATTCAAAAAGTCCTGTGCACCAGAAAACGCAATCTGATTAATGTATTCCTGTACTTCCTCAGAAGTCATACCAATACCATTATCAGTAAAAGTCAATGTCTTTTCTTCTGGATTTACAACGACCTGAATCTGATACTCATTGTCCTCTGCAACAGAAGCTTCTCCAATCATTTCTAACTTCTTTAACTTTGTAATTGCATCACAACCATTAGAAATTAACTCACGGAAAAAGATATCATGGTCAGAATATAACCATTTTTTAATAATAGGAAAAATATTTTCGGAATTGATAGAAAGATTTCCCTTTAATGTACTCATAATAATAATAAACTCCTTTCGTTCCTTTTACTGCTCTTTCTAAAATCCAAGCATCCCACTAGAATGTCTTGTACTATGTCATATACTATAATACCTTTTCCTCAAAAAGTCAAGAAAAATATTAGCACTCATTTTTACTGAGTGCTAATATCATTCATTCTTGCTCCACCACAATCTCCATTTGGTGCAACAGTCTCTTTACTTCTACGTCCCAAACTTCTTCCAGTATCCTATCCAACGTAAAAATATTTCTTGCCATTCCTGTAATGATTCGTCCTACGCCATGCTCAAATCTAATCTGCAAAAAAAGTGTCGGATTATCTTCTCCTATAGCAACAGCTTCTCGAAGCAATAATTCATCCCTCTGTTCTTTTGTTAAAAACAAAGTAAAAGAAAACGAAAGTGGTGTTCTCTTTCCTTTTACTAATTCAAAAATAACAGGTTTCACTTCTTTCCAAAACACATATTCTTGTGTAATCTGTTCTTGCTCTTTTGCCTCAAAATATTCTAGAAACTGCTTTCCTTGAAAGCGAAATTCCATATTTGTTCGTAAAAATCCTTCTTTTAATAAAAAAGAATCAAAGGAATCTCCTTTTAACAATTTTGCCATACATCGATTCATCTCTAGTATTTTCAATGAAATCAATTTTTTCTTCCTTTCTACAAAAAAATATTATAAAAAGCGGACCAGTAATCCAAGCATAAAATAAACAACAGGATATACTAAATAAAAACACCATCTACGGACTATTGTTTTTTTCCCTTCTGTTCCTTGATAAAACCAAAGTAAACAAAGACTAAATGCTGGAATAATAGAAAAAATACCGATTCCCCTCAGAAATAATAAATATAAGATGCTAACTAAAACAAGCGAAAACCACCGATTACCATAACATACATACAATGCAATTATCACTAAAATACCCAAACTTCCCTGCTCTAATTGCAATAATATAACAATAATAGTTACTATTACATATAACGCTAACGTAATTAGATTATAACTAAAAGTTCCTACTGTTATATAATTCCCTAATACTTCTACTAAATAAATGATAAAAAGCCCTATTATCAAAGTAAAAAAATAATTTTGTGGATATGTCCCATAAGAAGCTAATTCTTGTCCATATAAAGCAATATCCATCAAAATTTCTGCAACAATTCCAGCTAAACATAAACGACCTAAAAACAATAGCCGATTAGATGTTTTTTTTGCTCCTTCTACTAAAAGAAAGGCCGCTAGCGGAAATGCCCCTAAATAAAGAATATATCCTAAGTAATACAATCCCATCTGCCATGGCAGCGGTTTAGAACCGCTGCCAATGATAAACTGATATATAAACTGTCTAAGAGCTTCTCCTACTATCATCATAGAAACTGAAATACTTTTTAAATGAACCGATTTAAGCGATAGTTTCACAAAGTTCTAACTCCTCTTGCTCTTCGATTTGCAAATCTGCATCTTCTACCATTTCTTCTATTTCAGGTTCTATCTTTTTTTCCTCTGGTACACTTTTTAATACCATAATACTTCTAGCTTCCATCTCAAGACTTTGACCAACTTTTTTCCCTATGGTTTCTTTTTCGCTAGTGCTTAAAATAACTTCCCAATCCATATGTTCCATCACTGGAAGTTCAAATTCATGGGCTTTCCAATGCATATTAAATACAATATAAAAACTATCCTCAAACGTTCTATCAGGCTTTCTTACATAATGTCCACAGTATAAAAACGCTGCTAAACGATTATAAGAAGAATAGTCTATTTGCCAAGGTGTAACACCATGTAACGATACTTCTGGCCAACCACAAGAAATAAAATCTGTTTCTTTTAATTCTCTGTCCATCGTAAATAATGGATGAGCCTTTCTAAAAGCAATCAATTCTTTTACATACTCAAAAAATTCTTTATTTTTTTGAAGAAGCTTCCAATTTACCCAAGAAATAGCATTATCTTGACAATAAGCATTGTTATTTCCCTTTTTTGTTCTTCCAAACTCATCTCCACCAAGTAACATTGGAGTGCCTTGAGATAAGAATAAAAGTGCCATTGCATTTTTCATCATCTGAAGTCGCAAACTTTGAATTTTAGGCTTTCTCGTTGCTCCTTCTTCTCCACAATTCCAACTACAATTATATTCTGTACCATCTTTTCCATGTTCTCCATTTGCTTCATTATGACGTACATCATAAGAATACAAATCTGCCAATGTAAAGCCATTATGGTCAGTCAAATAGTGAATTCGCCCCATATCAATTCTACGATATTTCATATAATGACATAGTGCAGCAACTAAATTTTCATCTCCTTTTAAATACCGTCTCATTTCCATGCAAAAATTATCTCGATATTCTAAAAACCTTGAAGGATACTTTCCTTTTAACCAATCAGGTACATCAGATACCATAAATGCTGTCTTTTGCAAATAAGCATCTCCTGCTATTAAAGTAACTGGTAAAACCGAATCATTGATATGAAATCCATCAATTCCATAACAACGTACCCAGTGTCTTAGACAATCCAACATATAACTTTGGCTACAGTCTGCTCCAAACATCATTTCCAAATAGACATCAATTCCTGCTTCATGGAATTTTTCTACCATATACTGTACTTCTTCTATTACCTTTCCACTATTTACAGCATAAGATGCCTTTGGTGCAAAATAATATGCAGAAGATGTATATCCCCAATAATTTACTTTCTTTGGAGTTTCCTTTTTTTCTTGCTTTGTTATTTCTTTTACTTCTTTTTGTCCAAGATACATTCTCTCTGGTTGTCCAATAATGACACTATGTTGCTGTTTATGAGCATCTTCTAACTCATCAAATTCTATCACTGGCATTAACAATATAGCATTGATACCTAGTTCTTTTAAATAAGGAATCTTTTCTGTTAATCCTATAAAAGTTCCTTTCTTTTTTACGCCAGAATTAGACATTTTAGTAAATCCTCTGACATGTGCTTTATATAAAATCAATTCAGAAGGCTCATGTCGCTTATATGGAATTGTTTCTTTTTGTTCTAGTGCAAATACTTCACCTCGAACATAGTTCGGCTCTTCTCCAAATCGTTCTCTACCATTCACTTTAATTGCATATGGGTCACAGACATAAGTTTCTCCTGTTTGATATAAATACTCATATCCTGTATGCCCCAATTTCTTTGGAATTGCAACAGAAATTGAAAAAACACCGGAAGCCGAGGGGTTCATAGGAATTACTTCTGTTGGTGTCTGTTCTCCCTTTTTATACAAGACAAGATTACAAGAAGAACTTTTCGGCATAGATACTGCAAACTGATAACTATTATTTTGTAGTGATATACCAAGTGGCATATCTTTTCCTTGCTTTACCACGAATCCCTTTTTTTCTTTTTCCATTCTAACCTCAATTCTGAGAGCTTTTATTTTTATGTCTTTTCCTTAGAAGCTATACGCTCTCGATTATTTTAGCTTAGTCTTCTGCTTCTCCTTCAATTACTGTTAAAATCGCTCTCTTTCGAGCCATTTCATCACTTTCAAGGTATTCATCATACGTTGTTACCTTATCAATCAGACTTCCACCCGGAACAATTTCCATAATACGATTTGCTACCGTTTGAATAAACTGATGGTCTAATGCTGTAAATAACACAACACCAGGGAACTTAATCATACCATTATTCAACGCAGTAATTGATTCCATATCTAAATGATTTGTAGGTTCATCCATTACTAATACATTAGAACCCATAATCATCATTTTTGATAACATAACTCTTACTTTTTCACCACCAGATAATACATTAACTTTCTTTACGCCTTCTTCTCCTGCAAATAACATTCTACCAAGGAAACCACGTACGTAGGTTACATCCTTTTCTGGTGAAAATGGCATCAAGAAATCTACAATCGTTTCATCTACAGAGAACATTTGTGTATTATCCTTTGGAAAATATGCCTGTGTTGTTGTAATACCCCATTTAAATGAGCCAGAATCTGGTTCTAATTCTCCCATTAAAATCTTAAATAATGTAGTTGCTGCCAACGTATTACTTCCAACAAATGCAATCTTATCTTCACGATTTACAATAAAAGAAACATTATCTAATACCTTAACACCATTGATTGTCTTAGAAAGATTAGTTACAGTCAACACTTCATTTCCAATTTCTCTTGATGGACGAAAATCAATGTAAGGATATTTTCTGGAAGAAGGACGAATATCATCCAATTCAATTTTTTCCAAAGCTCTCTTTCTAGAAGTTGCCTGTTTAGACTTAGAAGCATTTGCAGAGAATCTTTGAATAAATTCTTGTAATTCCTTAATCTTTTCTTCTTTCTTCTTATTTGCTTCTTTCATCTGTTTTACCATTAACTGGCTAGACTCATACCAAAAATCATAGTTACCAGCATAAAGCTGAATCTTTGCATAATCAATATCCGCAATATGCGTACAAACTTTATTTAAAAAGTAACGGTCATGAGATACTACAATAACTGTATTTTCAAAATTAATCAAAAATTCTTCTAACCAACGAATCGCCTCTAAATCCAAATGGTTTGTAGGCTCGTCCAATAATAAAATATCAGGATTTCCAAATAATGCCTGTGCCAATAATACTTTAACCTTTTGTGCACCATTTAAATCACTCATCAAAGCATAGTGTAACTCTGTATCAATACCAAGACCATTTAATAAAGTAGCAGCATCTGACTCTGCTTCCCAACCATTTAAATTAGCAAACTCTGCTTCTAATTCACTTGCTTTAATACCATCTTCTTCTGTAAAATCTTCTTTTGCATAGATTGTATCTTTTTCTAACATAATATCATACAATCTCTGGTTACCCATAATAACTGTACTAAGTACATCATATGCATCATACTTAAAGTGGTCCTGCTGTAAGAAAGAAAGTCTTTGACCAGGAGTAATCACTACTTCTCCTTTACTTGGCTCTAATTGTCCATTTAAAATTTTTAAAAAAGTAGACTTTCCTGCACCATTTGCACCAATTAAACCATAACAATTTCCTTCTGTAAATTTAATATTTACATCTTCAAACAACGCACGTTTTCCAAGACGTAACGTTACATTACAAGCTTGTATCATGTTTTCCTCCATTAAAATTTTTATTATATCAATCTTACCTTATTCTTTGCTTTTTGTAAAGCACCCCATTTTCCTAATTCTATAACAGAAAAGGTACTCTAAACCTCCATTTAGAGCACCTTTTATTGTTTTTAAAGAAATTTTACTTTTCCTTTATCATATTGACTGACATAGGAAGTGCTGGATTGATATTAACATCCACCTGATTAAATGGAATTTCAATACCATTTTCATCAAATGCTTTCTTAATATCTTCCATCATTTGCCACTTTGTAGTCCAATAATTTGCAGATTCCACCCATACACGGAACCCAAAATCAATAGAACTTGAACCAAAGTTACTAATATAAATGTTCACTGGCTTATCTTGCAATACATTTTCATTTCTTTCTGCTAATTTTGCAAAAATATCTTTTACTTTTGCAATATCACTTGAATAAGAAACACCAATTACCATATCAATACGCCGTGTTGATTCATGAGAAACATTAATGATATTTGTATTGGATAATGTACCATTTGGAATAACAATTTTTCTATTATCTGTTGTAGATAACTTTGTATAAAAAATTTCAATATCAGTTACTGTACCTTCTTCCCCTGCTGCCACAATATAATCGCCAACTCTAAATGGCTTTAATACAAGCAATAACACACCACCTGCTAAGTTAGACAAACTACCTTGTAACGCAAGACCTATCGTAACACCCGCGGATGCAAATAACGCTGCAATGGAAGTAGTAGCTACACCAAGATAACCAACTACTACAAGAAGTAATACTATAAATAATACAATACGAACTGCTGACAATAAAAAGGATTGTACTCCAGCTTCCACACCTACCTTTTCTAATCCCTTTTTTGTCAAATTCATAATTAACTTAATCAACTTATTTCCAATGAAATAAATCAATAGTGCAACTAAAATTTTAACTACAAAAGGAAGCAGTGTTGCTGTAATAAATGCAATAATTGCTTCAACCATATAATTTCTCCTTGTCTACCTTTTTCTTATTCTTCTGTTTTTTGTTTTGGTTTTCTGCCACGCTTCTTTGGTGCTTCTTCTGTTTTTACTTCTTCTACTGTCACTTCTGCTTGCACCGCTTCTGTTTCTTTTTTTGACTTTCTGCCACGTTTTTTTGGTGTTTCCTCTGTCTTTATTTCTTCCGCAACCACCTCTGCCTTTTTCGCACGTTTTTTTGGTTCTTTTTCTGGCTTTGGTTCTTCCTTCTTTACACGGAATACAACAACAGATAATGGTGGAAGTGCCATTTCCATCGAATATTCTTTTCCATCACACTCTACTTTTTCTGCTTTCTTCTGCTTAGAATTTACTAAACCAGTTCCGCCATATTCTACAGAATCACTGTTAAAGATTTCTTTATATTTACCATATGCTGGAACTGCCTGACGGAAGTTTTCATAAACGACTGGAGTAAAGTTACATACAAATAATAACTGGTCATCCGAATTTTTCGCTGTTCTAACAAAGGAAACAATACTTCTATCAGCATCCATACAGCTCATCCATTCAAAACCTGCACTATCAAAATCTTGTTCATATAATGCTTTTTCTGTCTTATACATCTGATTTAAATCACGACAATAGTTATGGAATTTCTTATGCATATCATAATCTTCTACTAAATTCCAATCTAAGCTCTTTGCTTCGTTCCATTCTGCAAACTGAGCAAAATCCTGACCCATAAATAAGAACTTCTTACCTGGATGTCCTGTCATAAAACCATATGCGGTACGCAAATTAGCAAACTTCTGTTCATACTCTCCTGGCATCTTGTTAATTAAAGAACCTTTTCCATGCACTACTTCATCATGAGAGAATACTAATAAGAAGCGCTCACTATATGCATACATCATACTAAACGTAATACAGCCATGTGCTCCTTTACGGAATAATGGGTCTAATTTCATATATTGAAGGAAATCATTCATCCATCCCATATTCCACTTCATATGGAAGCCAAGACCTCCATCTTCTACACTGCCAGATACCATTGGCCAAGAAGTAGATTCTTCTGCAATCATGAGAACATTTTTATTACGCTTATGCATAATCGAATTCAGATGCTTTAAAAGTTCAATCGCATCTAAGTTTTCTTTACCACCATACTTATTTGCTACCCATTCGCCATCATTCTTGCCATAATCTAAATATAGCATAGAAGCTACGGCATCCATACGAATACCATCTGCATGATACATTTCTACCCAATACAAAGCATTAGAAATTAAGAAGTTAGAAACTTGTGGTCTTGCATAATTAAAAATCAAGGTACCCCAATGTGGATGTTCTCCCTGACGCTTATCCTGATGTTCATACAGACCAGTACCATCAAATTTAGCAAGTCCAAACGCATCTCTTGGAAAATGTGCAGGTACCCAGTCTAAAATAACACCAATACCTTTCTGATGCATATAATCCATAAAATACATAAAATCTTCTGGTGTTCCATAACGAGAAGTTGGTGCAAAATAGCCTGTCACCTGATATCCCCAAGAACCATCAAAAGGATGTTCCATTACTGGCATCAATTCAATATGAGTATAGCCCATAGAAATTACATAATCAGCAAGCTGTACTGCAAGTTCACGGTAATTATAGAAAATTCCATCTTTTTCTTCTGGCTTCTTCCAAGAACCAAGATGAACCTCATAAATATTCATTGGACCATCCAATGGATTCTTCTGCTCTCTTGCTTCCATATACTCTTTATCATTCCATTGATAATTAGAAATATCATAAACAACAGACGCATTATCTGGACGCATTTGAGAATATACTCCATAAGGGTCAGATTTTAATACTGTTGCACCACCCTTAATGCGAACTTCATATTTATATAAATCACCATTTGTCAATCCTGGAATAAACAAAGCAAAAATACCATGTTCGGAGTCCATTTCCATTAAATGACGTCTACCATCCCAATTATTAAAGTCACCCACAACACTGACTTTCATTGCGTTTGGAGCCCATACCGCAAACAGTACACCTTCTACACCATCAATTGTTTTCTTATGAGCACCTAATATGTTATATACTTCATAGTTAATGCCTTTTTCAAATAGTTCTATTTCTTCCTTTGGAAGTTCTGGGAAAAAGGCATACGCATCCTCTTGTTCCCATACCGAATCATCTTCATTTGTAATGACATAAGTATATTTAAAAATTTCTTTTTTCTCTACAAGTACTCCAAAAAATCCAGAAATGCATTCTAATTCCAAACTTTCCATTTCATATACATTACCTGTACTTTTTTCCTTTACGGAAACTGCTTTTGCATTAGGATAAAAGCAACAAATCTGAACCCCTGCTTCTGTCACTCTTGGTCCAAGAATTTGGAAAGGGTACTTTGTATCTGCATATAATACGGCTTCTACCTTCTCCCAATCCACTTGCTGATTTAACAGTTCATTCATCACCTATTCATTCCTTTCATTAAATTATTCTAAACTATCATTCATTCTTCAAAAATGCATTATCTGAATGGAATAATTTATTCATTCACAGCCTCTCCTGTATAAGAGGTCATAAGTTCTAATTCTCCTGCAAGTTTAAATGTATCATAACCAGTAGGAAGAATAAAATGGTCACCCTTCTTTACTGCAACACCATCTAATGTACCTTCGCCATCAATTACACTAAATAACTGATATGCACCATCTTTTGCAAGTGCTGCTTCACCTTTTACATAAATCTTCTTTACTGTATAATATGGGCAAGTAACCATTGTCTTTACTTCTGCATCTGCTACCTTAGTTACTTCATCCATACCTGTATTATCCTGATGAGGACAGCCAATCACATCGATACTCTTTTCGATATGTAATTCTCTTGGCTTGCCATTCTGTAATCTACCATAATCATATAAACGATACGTAACATCACTGCTCTGCTGTGTTTCTAAAATTAAAGTACCACCCTTAATTGCATGAACTGTTCCTGGCTCGATTTGGAAGAAATCTCCTTTCTTAATTGGACGTACACGAATCAATTCATCCCAACGATTCTGTGCAATCATATCACTTAATTCTTGCTTGTCCTTTGCATTATGACCAATCACGATAGTAGCATCTTCATCACAATCTAAGATGTACCAACATTCTGTTTTGCCAAGAGAACCATTTTCATTCACATTAGCATAAGAATCATCTGGATGTACTTGGATACTTAAGTCAGACTTTGCATCAATAATCTTAATTAACAAAGGAAATACTTCTTCTTTACTATTGCCAAATAACTCACGATGCTCTGCATATAAACGACTTAATTTCCAACCATCATAAGTACCACCAGAAATAACGGCATCACCATTCTTATGAGCACTAATTGCCCAACATTCACCTGTATCATCTCCTGGAATAGCGTAGCCATACTCTGCTGCCATGCGATTTCCTCCCCAAATCATCTGCTTAAATACCGGGGTTAAAAATAATATTTCTTTTGACATACTCTAACCAAACCTTTCTTTTTTTATTTTTCGTAACGATTCTTTTATGTTACTTTTTTCATTCGATATGTTTAGTATATCACATTTTATTCAAACTGTGAAGTATAGAGCTGATAATAAAATCCTTTTTTCTTGATTAAATTTTCATGATTTCCTTGCTCTACAATTTCTCCTTTATTTACTACTAAAATGGTATCTGCATGTTGAATGGTAGATAAACGATGTGCAATAATAAAACACGTTTTCCCTTGCATTAAGCGCTCCATTGCCTGCTGAATCTTTATTTCAGTACGAGTATCCACATTAGAAGTTGCTTCATCTAAAATTAACATTTTTGCATCTAATAACATGGCTCTAGCAATTGTAATTAACTGCTTTTGTCCTTTCGAAATATTCACTCCATCTTCTGTTAAAATCGTATGATAACCTTCTGGAAGTCGTTTAATATACGAATGGATTCTAGCTGCCTTTGCTACTTCTATCACTTCTTCCATCGTGGCATTTTCTTTTCCATAAGCAATATTATCAAAAATTGTACCACCAAATACCCAAGTATCTTGTAATACCATCGCATATGATTTTCTTAAATCAGCTCGCTTGACTTCTCGATTTTCTTTGCCATCTACTTTAATTTCTCCGTCCCAAGGGTCATAAAAACGCATCAATAAATTAATTAATGTTGTCTTTCCTGCCCCAGTTGGACCAACGACTGCAATTAGAGAACCCTTTCTTACTTTGAGGGAAAAATCTTTTAAAATAGGAGTATCTTTCGCATATCCAAAAGTTACATGGTCTAATGTCACATTACCTTCGACTTGTTTTAAAGACTCTGCCTTATAAATATCTGCCAGTTCTTCTTCTTCATTTAATACTCGAAATACTCTCTCTGCTGCTGCCAATGCGGATTGTAATTCACTTATAATATTTGCGACTTCATTAATTGGTCCAGAGAATTTTCTAGAATATTGTACAAAAGAAGAAATATTTCCAAGTGATAACACGCCATTTAAATAAAGAATTGCTCCAAAAATCGTAACTAAAGTTAAAGATAAATTATTGATAAAGTTTACGGTTGGACCCATCGTACTGCTATAATAATCGGCATCATAATAGGCATCCATTGCCTCTTTATTTACTTCATAAAACCGTTGTTTCATGACATCTTCTCTTGCATAAGCTTGAATTACCTTTTGCCCTGTAATCATTTCTTCTACAAAACCATTCATTTCTCCAAGCTTTGCTGAACGCTTAGAAAAACGAGGTCTTGTTTTTTTTGTCATATATCTTGTATATAAAATCGACATTGGAATTGTCACTAACATAACTACAACAAGGGAAGGTGCAATCCATAACATCATAACAAAAGAACCTGTTACTGTTACAATACTTGCACAGATTTGCACAACATCATTAGATAATGACGTATTAATGACATCAATATCATACGAAATTCTGCTAATAATATCTCCTGACATATGGGTATCGAAAAATCCAACTGGCAATTCCATCAATTTATCAAATACATCTTGTCGCATTTTCCGAACCGTTTTTTGTGTAATCGTTCGCATTAATAACGCCAAACCATATGACAAAATGGACGATACTGCATAAAATAAAACCATAAAACCCGCATAATAAAATACAGTATCAAAATTTACTTGTCCAACACCTACAATTGCATCAATTGCTTCACCAGACAACATTGGTCCTACTAATGCTAAACCATTTCCTGCAAAGGTAAGTATAATTGCTATAAAAAGCAACCATTGATAGTTTTTTAAATAACCCCAAAGCCCTTTGATTGCTTGTTTTGGGTCTTTTGCCCGCTCAATTCGTTTCGATGCGGGAGTTTTAGGTCCTGGTGCTGCCATAATTATTCCCCCATTTGTGATTTTGAAATTTCTCGATACGTTTCACACTGTTCCATCAATTGTGCATGAGTTCCCTGTCCAATCACTTTGCCATCTTCTAATACTAAAATCAAATCCGACTGCATGACGGAACTCACTCGTTGTGCAATCGTTACTGTCATGGTATCTTTTCGATGTTCTCGAATCTGTTTTCGTATGTAAGCATCTGTTTGATAATCTAGAGCAGAAGAAGAATCATCTAACAATAAAAATTCGGAATTTCCTGCTAATGCTCTTGCTAATAACAATCGCTGCTTTTGACCACCACTAAAATCCGCACCTTTAATCGCTGCTACATGCTCAAAACCACCATCTTTTTCTAAAATAAACGAATAAGCTTTTGCTTGTTTTGCTGCTGTTTCAATTTCTTCTTTTGTCAAATTACGACCAAAACTAATATTTTCATTGACGGTATCATGGAATACGACATCATTTTGAAATGCAATACCAAACTTTTGACGTAACTCTTTTAACGGATATGTTTTAATATTTCTTCCATCAATTAAAATTTCCCCTTTGGTCACATCATAAAACCGCATCATTAAGTTTAATATTGTTGTTTTTCCAGAACCTGTTGCCCCAATAATACCAAGATTTTGTCCTGCTTTTAAAGAAAAATTGATATTCTCTAAGCAAAGCTTATCTAGCTCTCCCTGATAACTAAAAGAAACATTTCTAAATTCTAACTTTGTATCTGTTACTTCTTCCGTGAATTGTTCTACAACTAAATCCTCTTCTGCCAACATTACCATATCAATTCGTTGTGCAGAAGCAGAAGCTTTCGAGAACATCACAAAAATACGATTCACTGCAATGACTGCATTTAAAATCATTGTAAAATAAGTTAAAAATGCTACAATTTTTCCTGCTTGAGAAAGACCTGCATTGACACGATATGCACCAACAATAATTACCATCGTAAGACCCATATTCAAACAAAAATTTAACATTGGTCCCGAAGAAGCCATAACACCCGAAGCCTTTAGTTCCTGTTCGGATACTGCCACATTTGCCTTTTCAAAACGTCTTTTTTCATATTCTGTTTTCGATAATGCTTTAATCACACGAATACCAGCAACATCTTCTCGCAATGTACGCACCATTACGTCAATCAACTGCTGTACTTTTCCATATAAGGGAACACCTTTTTTCGATACTAACACAACCACCGCAATGACAAAAGGAAGCGTTCCTGCTAATACTAATGTCAAAATAGAGTCTAATGTTGCTGTAATAAAAAGACCTCCGATAATAATCATAGGAGCACGTACACCCATACGTTGCATCATATTGATAGCATGATGAATATTATAAGTATCCGAAGTCATTCTAGAAATTAACGATGGAATACCTATTTTATCTGTCTGTTTTCCTGATAAATGAATAATTTTAGCAAATAAATCATTTCGTAATGTAAAAATAGTATTTTTAGAAACTTCTGCTGCCTTACGATTTGCCATTACATTAAATGTCCTAGCAAGTACCGCCATCAGTAACATAAGTAAGCCCCAAAAAAAGACTTCTCTTAAACTTCCGTCTACTTTTGCTTTTGGAATTGCATTATCTAAAATATGTGCTAAAATCCATGGCATAAAAAGCTCTGCCACCGTACCAGCCACTTTAATGCAAAATCCCCACATCATTCGCCAATAATACGGTTTTAAATACTTTAAAATTAGTTTCATTATGCTATCCTTTCTTTTGTTTATTTGTAACTGTTCAGTACCTTTACAGTTACAATGCAAAAACCCATTTAAAATTGCTTTGCAATAGGATTTTTGCACACTTGAATCACATTCTTACGTTCAAAACAGCAAGTGTTTTGACCTGTCCTAAACAATTACATTTATTTATACTTTTATTTTATCTCTTTTTTTGACATTTGTAAAGCAATCCAAAAATTAAAATTCAAATAGAAAAACAGGCATAAATAATATCTACACCTGTCTTGCAATTATATTTTATAAATTTTTATCTTGGTCCCATAAACTTATCTCCATTTAAGTGAATCATGTGTTCTGGCAACTGAGCAATCCAAACTTCCGTTTCCCATGCTAATTCTGCCGAAAATTTCTTATATGTTTCAAAATCCAAAAATGCTGTCACAAATATTTTTCCAGCAATAACATTCTTTGTCATTTCCTTAATTTCTAACACACGTTTTGGACTCATTGGACCTACTGAAGTTACAGATTCAATAAAATAAATCCAGTTCTTATCCTCACGATATAAAACTACATCCGGCATTTTATCATGTAAAGTAATTTCAAAACCTAATTCTTTTAACTTATCAACATCTTTCACTAAATCTTTTTGAATGGTATCTCCTACATATAAGCACTCTGCATTCGGTGCAAATCTTGGTGCAAACTCCTCAATAATCGCCTTTTGCAATTCATTATGTTTTCCTACCGAAAAATTAAAATCATTTCCATTGATTTTAACAGGCATCATTGTCATTTTCTTTTTTGATGCATATATATCCACTAACTTTTCATGATACTTTAAAAATCTATTGATTAAATTTTCCCAATTCTTTGTTTGCATCTGCTTCAATAACTGTAATGTTTCTTCTGTCAATCTATATCTGTAATTAGGACTATTCGTTGGTTTTCCATTGTCCTCTACTAATGCTGCTGTTCGAAATGGATGTAATGCTTGCTTTCGAAATGTTTCCCTACTATTCTCTGCATAGGTAGTGCCATAATTTATATTAGTAAATTGAATCATATCATGAATACGCATCCATGCATTTTCTGCTTCTATCCAACTCATTTCTGGCTTTATCCCTGCCATTGCTAACAATACATAACAACAAATATCTGCTTGCTGTTGTTTTGGCATTCCAATTACTTGTAAAAATTTTCTTGTTTCTTCTATCTTATCCACAATACTCCTCCAAAATCATATCGCATCTTTTTTCTGAAAAATCCTTACTTTTTAAAATTTTTCGTCCCATCTCTTGTATGATATCTAATTCTGGTACTGGCATATTATTAATTTCTGTTGCATTTACTTGTGTAGAACCATTTAAAATTCGATAATATTCATCATATATAGTAGAATTAAACAATACATACAATCCATACACTAAACACTCTGACATTTCTATAAAAAAACTATCAATAAAATTAAGTTTATTTTGTGTACTAATTTTTGTGTATTGAGAAAATTTTTTCGCAAGATAAACTCCACATTGTAATCTTCTTGGTTCTTCTTTCGCAGTAAATCTCTTCACAAACAAATAATTTTTATTTTCTTGAATTAGTCCTTTTTGTTCTGTTATTATATACTCTTTTTCTTTTTTTATTGGAAACTTTACTTCTCCACCCTTAATATGATATGCATAAAATAATGGAATTGCTCCCTCTTCTTCCTCGTCTCTAAGAACTTCCTTATTTCTAAAATCCACAGTCAATCCTGTTTTCATACGCAATCCTAAATCTGGCAAGGTTTTATTCCATCTTCGTAATTTATCTAAAACTGCTACTTCTTTCTCATTTGTTACCAAATAAACATACTTTTCTTCTCCTGATACTACCAAATCATATGGTATCATAAGGGACTTCCTATCTACAAAATCTTTATTTGTATTTGTAGAAGTAATTATTACCTTCTCTGGCTTTAGCTTTGTTTTTTGTACTTTTATTATCATTGTTTCTTGCAATACATCTTCCTTATCAAAAACTTTATTCCTACTTCCAAATAAATGTATATGAGTCAGTTTCCCCTCGGAAAGAAAATATTCTCTAAACTTTTTAAAATAAGCACCAGAAGTCCAAGAACGAGGAATGATATATACCATCTCACCTTCCTCTTTTAAATTAAATAACCCCATCGAAGCAAATATAAAATAAAGATTTGGTGTACCATAACAAATAGATGGCATTGCTTTTGCTTCTTTAGCATCTTTTGATATTTTCATATAAGGAGGATTTCCTATTACTAAATCATACTTTTTAAGAGTATTTTCCTCTTGAAGACTCAAATTAAACTCCAAAGATTGACTTGTAATATAATTTTCTGTAATAACTTCTATTTTAATTTTTTTACTTGAATAATTTTGAAGTAACAATAAATTCTCTTTTAACAATGAAAGTATGTTTTTATCTGTTTCATAACAAGTTAATTCAATTTCTTCAATACCCTCTACATCTTCTAATCTTTCTATTACTGCACAAGATAAAATCCCTGTCCCTGCTCCTGCATCTAATATATTAATCGTCCTTTGTCTATCAGAAATTTTAAACAAACTAGCCATATATCTTGCAGTTTCTATACTTGTAAAAAATTGCCCATATTTTTTCCGTTCTTGTTTTGGTATAGTTTCCATATACTGACTTGTTTTTTCCATAATCTTCTCTAACATACAATCACCTTATGTTTTTAAGTCTATTCTATTAAAAATCTTTCTTAATTTTTTCGAACCTATATTCTAAATAATTATAGCACGAACTTTTAAAATTTTCTACCTTATGCAAAAAATGTTTTATATGTTTGGTAACAGTTCGTTACTGTTCACACGTTATCATTTGCTGTAGACATAGCAGTTTTCTGGATAAATACTGTGTAGGACCGTAAAGAGACGTTCGCACTTAGCGAGGTCTTTTCGA
>CALAEX010000247.1 GCA_937891165.1 uncultured Lachnospiraceae bacterium
TCTTGTCCAACTAATAATTCAAAACTCTTTGCAGAACTTCCTGCAATAGCAGCCAATTCTTCTGCATTTGGATTCTGTACTAAACCTGAATCACCAAAGATAAATGTGCCGTTTGCACCATATTCACAGTTTGGAACTACAATAACGAAGAAAGCGGAAACTAACTTTGTATTTGGAGCTGTCTTTAAAATCTGTAAGCAAGGTCTTAATGTATTTGCTGTAGAATGACATGCACCAGAAACAACACCATCTGCATCTCCCATTTTTACCATCATAACAGCAAATGTTGTATAATCTGTAGTTAAAGCTTCTTTTGCTTTTTCAGGAGTCATACCCTTCTTCTGTCTTAATTCTACCAACTTATCAATATAAGTCTGAAGCTTGTCTGTTGTCTTAGGGTCAATACGGGAAGCTTTGGAAAGGTCAAGACCTTCTGCATTTTTGTTGATTTCTTCATCACTACCAACTAAAATAATATTAGCATTTCCTTCTGCCAATGTAATAGCAGCTGCCTCCAATACTCTTCTGTCCTCTGTTTCAGGCAAAACAATTGTCTTCATATTTTGTCTTGCTCTTACTTTGATGTCATCAATAAAACCCATAATATAGTTCTCCTTTCGTATTTCCCCGCTTATCGCAGGATATTCGTTATTATTTTTACCAAAAAAATGGTTTTAAAATATTTCTATTTAGATTATAGTCCAAAATCTTTCGTTTAACAAGAGTAATTTCATAAAATCATTGGATTTACTCTTATTCTGTCTTATGTTAAACTACATAATAATAAAAATATAGCTCAAACTATAAAAAAATACATGAGAAAGCGAGTAAACTTATGATTATCACTGCCATTATCGCCGAATACAATCCATTTCATAATGGACACGCCTATATGATAGAAAAAGTAAAAAAAGAAACCAATGCCGATTATATTATTGTTGTTATGAGTGGAAATTTTACCCAACGAGGACTTCCAAGCATCATAGATAAATTTACCCGTGCAAAAATGGCAATTTCTTGTGGTGTATCCGCTGTTTTTGAACTTCCTGTTCGCTTTGCTACTTCTAGTGCAGAACTCTTTGCTACAGGTGCGGTTTCCTTTTTTGAACAACTCTCTTGTGTCAATTATCTAGCTTTTGGAAGTGAATGTGGGCATCTTTCTAATTTTTCTAAAGCAGCAGAGTATCTATTAAATGAACCCGATACATTAAAACAAGCCATTAAAAACTATCAAAAACAAGGTCATTCTTATCCGAAAGCTTTTTCTATGGCAATCAAAGAATCCGAGGAAACAAAAGATGTTTCTACAGAACTATTTTCTTCTCCTAATAATTTACTTGGATTAGAATATATAAAAGCATTAAAACGATTTGCATCTAATATAAAACCACACACTATTTCCCGTACTGGCACAGGTTATCATGATACACACTCTGCTTTTTCTTCCGATTCTGGTACATTGATTGCTAGTGCAAGTGCTATTCGTTCTATATTAGAAACCCAAACAGGAAGTATTGCCTCTGCAATGCCATTTCTTCCAGAAGTAGCTTATCGTATTTTTTCTGATAATTATGGAATTTCTACACCTATTACATTAGATGATTTTTCTCTACTATTATCTGCACGACTTTCCTTAGAAACAAAAGAGTCTTTAGCAACTTATTTAGATGTTTCTAAAGACCTTGGTGACAGAATTTATTCATTCCGAAATGAATTTTTGTTATTTTCTGACCTAATTACAAAAATAAAACATAAGCAATACACGTATTCTAGAATCAATCGTGCCTTACTTCATATTTTACTAAATATTTCAGAAACAAAACCAGAAACAGACATTCTTGTTCCTTATGCAAGACTACTAGCCTTAAAAAAAG
Source organism: uncultured Lachnospiraceae bacterium (assembly GCA_937891165.1). GTDB lineage: Bacteria > Bacillota > Clostridia > Lachnospirales > Lachnospiraceae > SIG299. The sequence goes on from CALAEX010000247.1 coordinate 1,875, forward strand.
ATGTTTCTCCACTAATGAAAGAAATTAAAAGAAATTCTCTTATTCCTATTATTACAAAAGCTGCGGATGCTTCTAAATTATTGAATAAAGAAGCAAATAAACTATTTTTAGAAGACGTTTTTGCTTCTGACTTATATTCTAAAATTGTTTCTTCAAAATATCATTCTTCTTATATACAAGATATTCGACATTCCATTGAATTAATTTAAAAAAGAATCTTTGGAAAGCATTATTTATTTCAAATGCTTTCCAAAGATTCTTTTTTGTTTTAAATTTATATGTAAAGTTTCCCATTTATTTAGAATTATTCTATATCTCATATGTATCTAACCCCTAAACCAAGGAAATTTTTAGTTCTGAAAAAGAGCATTTGAATCATTTTGATACATTTCTTCCTTTTCTTCTTCCTCATTCTGATAGGATTGAGCATTTTCTGCCATTTCTTCCATAGATGGTGCTACATTCTCTTTTAAATCTCTACGATTTTCCTGCACAATTCTCAAATTTTCTTCTAACATATTTAACATATCTTCATTTCTTTTTCTAGTTTCATTATAAGTAAATGCAATCACACTCTCCATTTCACTAAACATTTCATCCGTATAACGAAGAGCACCTTTCGTAATCAATTCGGCTTGCTGCTGTGCTTCCATATATAGAGACTCTGCTTTTTGTCCTGCCATAGAAAGCATTTCATTTGCTTGAAGATATGCCTGTCGCATAATTTCACTTTCTTGAACTAACATTTCCGCTTGACGTTTTGCTTCTTCTACAATTCGCTCTGCTTTTTCTTCTGCACTAGCAATAATTTGGTCTTTCTGAGCAACTACTCTAGAACAACGCTTAATTTCCTCTGGAATTTTTAGCTTCATTTCATCTAATATGTCATAAATTTCTTCCTTCATAACAATAACTTGTGTCGTATTAAAGCTAAACCCTTTTGGTTTACAGCCTTCAATATATTCATATAATTCTTCAATTAATTGTTCAATTCTATTTTGACTCACCTTTTACCTCCCTACCTTTCTATATATATCATCTACGATACATTCTGGTACAAATTGACTAATATCTCCTCCATAAGAAGCAATTTCTCTTACAATACTAGAACTAACGTAGGAATATTCTACACTTGTAGTCAAAAAAACAGTATCCACAAATGGATTCAACTTATGATTTGTCTGAGCAATTTGAAGTTCATACTCAAAATCAGTTACTGCACGTAATCCTCTTACTAAAATACTTGCATTTTTTTGTCGTGCAAAATCTACTAAAAGTCCATCATGTTTTTCTACTATAACATTTGGCATATGTGCTGTTACACGACACAAAAGTTCCATTCTCTCCTCCATAGAAAACATAGGAGATTTTGCCCCATTGACTAAAACACCAATAATTAACTGGTCTACCAATCGAGAGGCTCGAACAATAATATCCAAATGACCTAAAGTGACTGGGTCAAAACTGCCCGGATATATTCCAATTCTCATGTTACCCTCAATTCTGAAAACAATTTCTATTTTCTTTTATACTTTCAATTTTTCTTTTATGCTGGTTCATTTATCTTCCTTTGAATAAATACATGCTTATTATTTTTATAGTTCTTTTCTCGAATCAACTCTAATCCTATGTTACCAAGATAAGAAAAATCCGTTTTTAAAGAAGCTTCTACTATAATTAATGTATCGTCTGCTACAAGAGAAGATTCTACCAACTTGGACAATACTTGATACTCTAAATTATGGTCATAAGGAGGATCCATAAAAATAATATCAAAACTTTTTCCTTCCTGATGAAGTAATGAAATTGCTCGAAGAACGTCCATAGGTAAGACCCTTGCTTCTTTTATAAATCTTGTCGTTTGTAAATTTTCCTTAATACAGTCAAGAGAAGCTTGACTTTGCTCTACCATAACAGTAACTGTTGCACCTCTGCTCATTGCTTCAATGCCAATTGCACCGCTACCACTAAATAAATCAAGAAAACTACAATCTGCTAAATACGGATTCAGTATATTAAACAATGTTTCTTTTGTTCGGTCTGTTGTCGGTCTTACAGAAAGTCCCGGCACACTCTTTAAAACCAAATGACGTCTAGAACCTGCAATCACTCTCATGTAACATCCACCTTTTCTATATAATATCATCCAAAAGTAAAAATATTTTATACCTATTATAGTTTATATTATCTTGAATTTAAATTCAACCTTTTCTTTAAAAAAGTTATCATCCATAAAATACCAGCGATGAATCAAACTTTGCTTGACTATTTTACAGCTATTTTATTTGTTATGCAACTAAAAATATTATAAAAAGAGGAACACCATCTCTGATGTCCCTCTTTTTTCTCCCCTAAAACCTATTGATTACTTACCTGCCATTGTTTCTTCTTGACGCTTAATCATTTTTCTTACCATTTCGCCACCAACACTACCATTCTGTGCACTTGTAAGATTACCATTATAGCCATTTGTTAAAGGAACACCAAGTTCATTTGCTACTTCCATCTTAAACTGATTCATAGCTTCTTTTGCTTCAGGAACTTCAACACGATTTCTACTTTTAGACATTTTCTTTACCTCCAAAAATAAATTTGTTTTGATGTTACGCTAATAGTATCTGCAAATGTTCCTAAAATACGCTGGTATGTTTTGTAAAATAAAATCGTTCCTTTTCAAATAACTATACTAAATCAACAAATTTAAAAGTCATTACCTCACAGTAATAATATCTGCAATTTCTTCAAAGGACATATCACTAGATAAAGTATATGTTCCAATATCAATATAAGATGCCTGATTCGTGTCTACTAAATATTGTATCATGGCATCTGCATCCTTAATAATTCCTGCTTCTTTCAATTGCTTACAAACCATAATAGCAGAACTTCCAAATTTAATTTTTATAGTAGCTGTTACAACATTGCTTTCCTTTACTGGTGTTACCGTTGGTTTTGCTGTTGCTGTCGGCTTTGTCGTTGGTGTTGCCGTTGGTTTTGTTGTCACTGTCGGCTTTGTCGTTGGTGTCGCCGTTGGCTTTATTGTCGCTGTCGGCTTTGTCGTTGGTGTTGCCGTTGGCTTTATTGTCGCTGTCGGCTTTGTCGTTGGTGTTGCCGTTGGCTTTATTGTCGCTGTTGGCTTTGTCGTTGGTGTTGCTGTTGGCTTTATTGTCGCTGTCGGCTTTGTCGTTGGTGTTGCTGTTGGCTTTATTGTCGCCGTTGGCTTTGTCGTTGGTGTTGCTGTTGGCTTTATCGTTGATGTTATTGTTTCTTCAGGAATAGAAGTAATTTCTGTTCCTGAAGCTTGCACATCGTCCTTGTCTTTATTTAACAATTCTCCCAAATTAATCGTTGGTTTTACAGTTTCTTCTGCTTTCATATATCCTAACTGTTCTGCTCTTTGAATAATCTGTTCCTCTGAAAGTTCTGATGGTCCTACTAATATAAAGACAATCGTTGTAACTAAAATACCAATTCCAAGACCTCGTAAATAATATTTTTGCTTCATCACACAATTCTTTCTAAATAAAATTTTATGTAGTATAAAGTCCAATAATTAGCTTTACTTCTCCCTGTCCTATCTGCAAAGCTTTTGAAATTTCCAAAACACTTTTACCTTGCTTATAAAGCTGTAAAATTTTTTCTTTCTGGTTATTTGCCATAACATCATTTTCTTTTTCTTCCATTTCTAAACGATTTTCTACAGCTTTTACAGATTCTATCATTCTTATTGCTTGTTTATTATCCAACTTATCCAAAGAACTTATCGTTGTTGCATTTTCCTTATCTTCAGAAAGATTTATTTGCTTTATTAACAAAATAGCTCTTTTCATAATTTCTTGCATTTGATTTTTCTTACTATCAACTTCTTGTGCTGTCTTTTTAATCTCATCTTCTTTCTGATTTAACATATCATATAAAAAAACAACCTCTTTATGATTAAAATCAATCTTTTCTAAAATTTGACTAGAAAAATCATTCACTGCCATAATTTTTTCATTTGATATTTTACTTAAATAGTCATCTGTTCTAACAACCATTTCTTCTGATTTTTCTTCTAAGATACGTTCTATATACTTCTGTATTTCTTGCTTTTGAAATTCAAGAAATGCTTCTGAAATTTCAGAACTAACCTCTATTTCACTTTCCTTGCTACCAGTGACAAAACAACTCGCAATAAGAATAATAACTCCTAAAATAACAAATATAATTTCTACTGGTGACATAATTCACTCCATTCACACTGTAATATCAAATGTACATCCGAGCATACGCTTCCTATCTTGCGTTTCTTGCTCTTCTTTCTTCTTACGCTCTTTTTGTTTCTGTCGTTTATACTCATTATTTCCTTTTTCCTTTGCATCATAATAAAAAGGAGTTTCTTCATTTTTTGCCATTTTTTCTGTTCGATTCATTTTTTGTTGCACTTGTTGTTGAACAGTTCCAGCAATTTGTGTTTGTTGAGCATTCTCTTTTTGTATCTGAGATGTTCGTAAAATAGATACTTCTTGTGATTTTGGAGCAATTGCAAGCGTTTCATATGGAGTAATCGACATAAAACATCCTCCTTTCCCATGTCACAACCTAAAAGTAAAAAAAAGAATTTTTTAATAATAATTTTCCACTTTAACTTCTCCATCTTCTCTTATAAAACGAGAATAGGAAGTATCTTTTTTCACATGATAAACAGAATTGGATATTGTAATCTTTGTACCAGAATAAATTGTACCATGCACTCTAACACATCCACCTACATAACTATCAATTTTTTCTTTCAAAACTTTCATTCGCTCTGTAACTTCTGCTTCTCTCTTTTTTATCAATTCTCTAGAATCACTTGTTATTTTAAATTGCAACATCTTATCTGGAGATAATTTTTCACCTAATTTAATGCGTTTTGCATAACCCATCAAGACTTGCATTACTTTTTCTAATTCTTCTTGAAGTTCATCTTGTTCTTTTGTAAGTTCTCGATATTCTTCAATAATTGCAGGTTCAATACCAACTTCTAGATTTGTTGTAGTTCCCATAGAAGAGCCTATCGTTCTAGCAGATATTGTCGTACCAGACCGAATCATTCCACCTGTAATATATCCTTTTTTACCATCTACCGTAACATCACCTTTTGCTACTATTTTACTATGCATAATCGCATCAGCAGAAACATAACCTCCAGCCTCTACCGTTGCACTCTCAATAAATCTTGAAATAATATTTCCAGTTGCCTTTAACACCCCTCGATGCTCCATGCCCTGAATACCACGTTTTAGAATAATATGTCCACCTGCTGTCAAAACAGCTCCTTCTACAACACCTTCTACAACAATATCCCCTTTTGCTGTAATAGTATATCCTGTATTGACATTTCCATGTACTAAAACATTTCCATCATATTCAATATCACCTGTAGAAGCATCTACATTTGCTGCTACTTCATATTGATTAGAAACAAAAATTTGTTCACCTTCTACTGTTGCATGACCATCTACTTGGGAATATGCTTTTAATCCATCTTCTGATAGCGTAATATTATTTCCTACACGAAGTATTTTGGACTTTACTTTGATAGGACGTAATAAACCACCACATACATCAATTCCTGGTTTTCCTTGTACAGCAGGAGTTAATTCTGCTAATAAATCTCCCTTGCTAACAGAACTTAATAAGTCTAAATGGTGAAAATCTACACTACCATCTTCATTTACTCTTGGCTTTTGTGTTAAATCTGTATTGAAAAAATATGTAATAAAAGCATCTGAACCTTCTTGCTGCTTTGTAGCTTCCGCAATAATAACTGGTGCATCATAACTTCTATTTTCCAAAAATGCTTTAATATTTTTTTCAGAAACACCATACTTTACACCTGCTTTTACCATTTCGGAAACAATAGTATCTCTTGTCAAAAGTGCTCCTCCTTGTGTTGGTGCGTAAAAATATCCCTTCACACTTAACCGGTCTGGTGCAATCTTCACTATCACTTTCTCATCAATTGGTCGTAATGATTCTCTTGTTAATAAAATTTCTCTTACTTGTATGGATGGTTTTTGTAATTCTTCATGAAGTGCATTTTTATCATACTTTCCTGCCATTACTAAATCAAGATAAGTATCTATTTCTTCAAATGTTGTAAAATCTTTTCCTCCATATTCCGCAGGATATACCATTAAGTATGCTCCTCCTGCATGAACTCTCAATTTAATATATGCATCCTTCGCCATTAATATTTCTCTCCTTAACTCTTTGTCAAGCGGATATTCGTAATCCGCTTCGCTACTTACTCATAACCGAATAGCTACTGTCGTAGCTTCGGTTAAAAAAACATTTCGATATTAGCACCTAGTTTCAGTCTCAGTTTCTGAATTGCTTTTGTATGCAATTGAGATATTCTAGACTCAGACACTTCTAATACAAAACTGATTTCCTTTAATGTTAATTCTTCATAATAATAAAGTAAAATTACTTTTTTTTCTTTTTCTGTTAAAGACTCCAATGTTTGTAACAAAACTTCTCTAATTTCTTGTTTTTCATAAAAATGTTCTGGTTGTTGATAATTTTGCACTCCATCTATTAAAGAAGTAATACCACCCTCATTGCCCTGTTCTATATAGTCATCTAAAGAAACTAAACCTGCTGCTTTTGTTTGTGCCTGCCAAGTATCCAATTCATCTACTGTTATCTCGAGTTCCTCAGCAATTTCTTCTTCCGTCGCCATTCTTCCAGTTATTGACTCTATTTTACTATATGCTGCATCCAATCGTTTCTGTTTTTGACGAACTGTTCTCGGAAGCCAATCCATTTTTCTTATATGGTCTAAAATAGCCCCTCTAATTCTAAGAGATGCATATGTTTCGAATTTTACTCCCTTTCCATAATCAAACTTATCAATAGCATCAATTAAACCGAAAGTACCATATCCTACTAAATCGTCATATTCCACATTAAACCCTAAATAAATGCTTAATTTTCCTGCGACAATTTTTACGAGTCCGGCATATTCGATTATTATTTTTTCCCGTAATTCTGTGGTTGGTCTTTTTGAAAATTCTAACCAAAGTAGTTCTCTTTCCTCTTGATTCATAAATTCGACCATGCCTTTCTCTTTTTATTTTCTTTCACTTATGATAAACTACCTTCTTGCCGTTGTGCATCAGCTTCTACTTCTCCACTTTCTGTTAATTGCTTTTGTCTTGCTTCTTTTTCTTCTCTTGCAAGCAAAACAGCACGTTCTTCCGCTTCACGATTAATAGTAAGCACTATTTTTTTTACAAATAAACCAATCACATAAAACACAACCAATGTTGCTAATACAAAACATAGTGTTTGTAATAACGAAAATTTATATACAATACATGCAATGCTAACAATCGAACCTGCAAAAAGCATAATTATCAAAGGAATATTTCTTCCTTCCTCTTCTTTCATTCAAAATTCCCTCCGATATCTTAGGAAACCCTAAATTTTATATGGTGTCTTTCCAACAGATTTCACTAATAATTCTCCTGTTTCAGGGTAAAATTCAATTGTTCTTCCTGAATTTTTTCCCGTATCTTCTGCAATAAGACGAATCTGAAGTTGTTTTAATTTTGCTTTGGATGCCTCTACATTACGGTCACCCACACGAAGCATATCATTATCTGATTTAAAAGCAAACATTTGAGCACCACCTGCAATCTTTGCCACAATATTTCTTCTTACAGCACCCGCTGCCAACATTCGTTTTAACAATTCTTCAATTCCTGTATCTGCAAATTTTGCAATATTTTGATTATTTCTAATTTTTGTACTATCTGGAAGCATGACATGTACCATACCACTTACTTTTTTTACTGGATCATATAAAACAACCCCTACACAAGAACCTAGTCCTAATGTTGTAATTGCATCCGGTGGCATACAAATATTCAGTTCTGCCATTCCAATTTTAATCATTTTTCCCATAACTTTATCCTACAATCCTAAAGATTTCATAATTGCACCATAAGATTCAAGAGTAGGCATTAATAGAAAATAGCCTCCCATATCATTTTGTGCATCTTCTCCAAATTCTGCTTCAATCATCAATGCTCTATCTCCAAGTTTTCCAAACTCAATTGCAGGTACACTTAGAATAGCACCAGCCATATCCATTGCTAAATATGGAATACTTGACTGAATCGTCAATCGTGTCATATCAGATAACGAAGAAAGATAAGCACCCGTAATAATATTTCCTATTTCTTGTAAACAAGACAACTGCATCTCATTTAATTCTTCTTCTTTATTAATTTCTGTCCACATTAACTTTTCTAAAAGATTATATGCAGCATCACGTTTCATAATAAACATCATCATACCTTCAATATCTTCAGATAATGTTAAAAGGATTCCAACAACTAATGTTTCTTCACCACCAACTACTTGTGGAAGTCGATGAAATTCACATAATTCCGCTTTAGGAACTTTAATATCAATTTTCTGATTCAACATCTTTGCTAAAGCAGTTGCAGCATTACCAGAACCAATATTTCCAAGTTCCTTTAATACATCTAACTGCATATCACTAATTTCATTTATTCCTTCTTCTATCATTTTGTCATTTCCTTTCCTGCTTCTAAATAAAATCACGGAAGCAACACTAGCCTGCCAGAAATTCTGGCAGGCTACCTAATTCTTTATGCATTTTCCGATTCTTTTTCCATAAAGATTTCAGCAATATTTAAAATAGAAATCAGACCCTCTCCATTTCTTCCAACACCACTTAAATAAGCTGTACGTTCATCATTGACATCTTTCGCAACATTGTCAATCATATCATTATCTAACTCTAATACTTCTTTTACATTATCTACAATAATACCAACCGAAGCCTGAGAATCTGGTTTTACAATTAAAATTCTTGTCTTTCCTGTAAATACATCTGCTTCAAAATCAAATTTCAATCGAAGACTCATTACTGGAATTACTTCACCTCGTAAGTTGATTACCCCTTTAAAATAAGATTGTGCCATTGGTACTCTTGTAATTCTCTGCATTCTTACAATATTATCAATATATTGAATGTCAATACCATATTGTTCATTTCCAAGTTCAACAATAATATATTGTTTATAATTCATTGTGGATAAGTTCTCTGCCATAATTATGTACCTCCTAGACTAAAGTGTTGACATCAAGAATCAGGGCAACTTCGCCATCACCTAAAATAGTAGCACCACTAATCATTTTACTATTATTAATGTACTTACCAATAGATTTAATAACGATTTCCTGCTGACCAATCAAATTATCTACAACAAATCCAGCGAGTTTATCACCCTTAGTTACAATAACTACAGTTAAATTCTCATCCTTGCCTTTACTAGAATCCGCACCTAATACTTCACTTAAACGAATCAAAGGAATTACTGTACCACGTAAGTGAATTACTTCTTTTGTTTGAACATATTTTACATCTTTTACTGGAACATCTTCAATGGTTTGAATACTTCCAAGAGGAATCGCATATTTTTCATGACCAATTTCTACCATTAAGGATTGAATGATTGCTAATGTCAATGGAAGACGAATAATAAAGTTACTTCCCTGACCTACCGTAGTACGAACTTCTACATCACCGCCAAGACTTTCAATCTTAGTCTTAACAACATCTAGACCTACTCCTCGTCCAGATACATCGGAAATTTTTTCAGCAGTAGAGAAACTTGGACGGAATAATAAATCAATAATTTCTTTATCACTCATTGCATCGCCTTGTTCTCTTGTAAT
>CALAEX010000248.1 GCA_937891165.1 uncultured Lachnospiraceae bacterium
ACTAGAATAAAATATTGTTATTTCTTGAAAAACATATTCTGTTGCTCCAGTATCTTTATTGAATTGTTCCACAAATATTCCTTTTTTGTTAACATTATCTACCTCTTTTACTACTAAATATTCCTCTGGAATACGATAATAATCCTTCCAAGTAATTGCGGTTTCTGGAATTTTGAGTCCTTCTATATGTGATAATTCAAATTTTACAGTAAGAAAACGTTCTGAGGAAAAATTAGATAAATATCGTTGCATTGTAATTTCAGCAAAATAAGCATCATTTTTTCTATAGCAATTGATAGGTGCTGTCACTGTAAGTTCATTATTTAAAGTAAAAGTTGCATTTTCTTTGCCTAATAAGTGACCATATAACGTATCATTTAAATTCACAACAATACTCCACGTATCTTCGGAAATAATTTTATAAACAGGAGAATTTGCAGCAATTAAATCAATACTATACAAAGAAATAGCCGTATCTTTCTTATCAAAACATTCTGCGGTTACTTCCTGTAATGTATAGTTTGTATAATCATCTTTCACATAGGAAATAATACCACTTTGCTTTGTTGGAACTACTTTAAAATTAGAAGTAATTCCTGTAGAAGCCACAATTTGATTTAATTCTTCCATGAGCATAGCATCAATTAACCGTTGATATCCTGTAAGCACATCTGCTTTTGCATTTTTGATTTCTTGATGAGAAGTAGCATTCACTAAGTTTTCTTGCAATAATAACTTTAAATCGGACAAATCTTCTCCAGAAAGTTTAATTTCAGAAGCATTTCCAGAAAGTAACTCATACACATTTCGATTGCTATCAATGGAATAAATCGTACTATTTTTAGCTACTCTAGAACCTTCACTAAAATAATAATTGACATAACCAGCACTTTCGGTAAAAACTAGTTCTTCCTTCCGAATTATCATACCATCACATTGAGCCGTTGTATAGATTTCTCCAGGTTGTACCTCATAAATAGAAATCTCTGACTTTGTAAAATAGTTATAAATATGTACTAAAATATAAATTAAAATTACTAGAAAAATTACAATTCCAATATTTACATCTTTTCTTCGTTTGACTTGAATAATATTATTTGCCAATTTCAACCCTCATACTTTCTCTTTTTTATATAGACTGTACTGTCATGTTTTCTGCATTTCATACAATACCAGTGTTATTATACCTTTTTCTTATGAATATATCAAATAAAAAATGTAAATACTGATAAAAGATTATCATCTAACAGAAAGGAGTTTTGATTATGAAAATTCTTGATTATACTGCATTAATACTTGTTATTGTTGGTGCAATTAACTGGGGATTGATTGGATTTTTTAGTTTTGACCTAGTAAGAGTACTGTTTGGAGATATGAGTTTACTTTCAAGAATTGTTTATGCTCTTGTGGGAATTTCTGGTTTATATGCTCTGTCTTATTTTGGACGCTTAAAAAATGATGCTCAATAAAAGTGTTCATTTTTAGGAAAAGGACGGCGGAAAACTATATGCTGTTTTTCCGCCGTATGTTTCATTTTTTCATTTTAAAGAGCAACTGTAATAAAAGGTTTTACGTCTTCTGGAAAATCCTCTTTATTCTTAGAAATACTGATAACAAAATCTACATTAAATGCATTAGATAATGTTTCTAACTTCTTCATCATATCGGAGATATCACTGTTTTCCATTGGTGCAATAGAAAGGAAACCATCGAGATATACCTTTGCAAGGTCGTTATCCTGAGAAATAATTCCTGCAATAAATCCTGCAAACTCTTTTGCATCATTTACAAAATAGTCTTTGATATTGATAAGACGAACTTTATTGTTCAATTCATACATATGACGATTGTTCTTATCAATAAAAGCTAGTGTTCCTGTTGTTGTAAGTACTTCTGCATTTGCCTTGTCCAGCAAAATTTTAGTTTTTCCTTTTCCTTTTTCACCCGCAATAATTTGAATCATAAACGTCCTCCTTAAAAGTAAGTGTTTTATTTTTTATCATTTTGAAACAAAAAAATTTGCTTCATTTATACAACTCTATTATACCAAGAAATCTTCCATAAGGAAATAGTTTTTTATGTTTATTTCTTATACAATTCTCTCCAATCTAAATCTCCACGGTCTAATGCTTTAATTAATAATTCCGCCGAAGCCAAATTGGTAGCAAATGGAATATTATGCACATCGCATAAATGAATGACATTTAATACGTTTGGTTCATGTGCTTTTGGTGAAAGTGGGTCACGCAAGTAAATTACCATATCAATCTCATTATTCTCAATTTGTGCGCCCATTTGTTGCTGTCCACCTAGATGCCCTGCCAAATATTTACGAATCGTTAGATTGGTTACTTCTTCAATTAGACGGCCCGTTGTAGCAGTTGCGTACAAGGTATGTTTACACAAAATTCCACGATATGCTACGCAAAAATCTTGCATTAACTTCTTTTTGGAATCATGTGCAATCAATCCAATATTCATTCGTGATACCCCCTCTTATTTCCTTTCTTTTTATTAATAGATATATTTAATACTAACCCCAACATAGAATAACAACTAACCACAGAACTTAAACCACTACTGACAAATGGCAGTGGAATTCCTGTGTTTGGAAGAATCATAGATACTACTCCTATATTAATAAATGTTTGAATAAGAATAATCGAAGCAGCTCCTGTAGCAATAATTCTTCCCATCATATCATCCGAATTTGCTCCAATTAAGATAATACGAAAAGAAATAAATGCTAATAAAAGAATAACAATCGCTGCTCCTGCAAATCCAAATTCTTCTCCGATTGCAGTAAAAATAAAATCACTTTCAATGACAGGTACATAAGCAGTTCCTCTAACACCAGTATCTCCCATAAATGTTTTTCCAAGCAGTCCTCCTGAACTAATTGCTTCTACTGCATTTTCTTGCTGATACATTAAGTCAGGATATGCTTCTGGATTTAATAACGAAAGGATTCTCTTTTGTTGATATGGGTCTAATAGTTTTTGCGTTGGTTGTTGTACATACCAAAACAAAACAGGAATCAATGGAATGAAAATAGCTACTAATATACCTAAAATCTTTAAAGAGTATCCCGAAGCAAATACCATAATAGCAAAACAAGCAACTAAAACAAGACTGGTAGAAAGGTCTGTTTGTATCAAAATTAAAACAGTTGGAATTCCCATAATAACTGCTGCCAAAAGTAACGTACTAAACTTTTGGAGTCGTTCTTTCAACAAATCAAAGTATTTTGCCATTACAATAATCATAATCACTTTTGTTAGTTCCGAAGGTTGGAAAGAAAATAAATTTTCTATACCAAGCCATCGTTTTGCACCATAAACAGATATACCAAACGATGTAAATTTTACTAAAATAAGCATCACTAAGTTAACAAGATAAAGCAAAATATAAAATTTTGCTACAAAATGATAGTCAAATAAACTAACAAAAATAGCAAGGCAGAATCCAAAAAATACACCCAAGATTTGTTTTAAAGACATATCCTCTGCTACTCCAGGAATTAAACGAAGTACCCATGCCCCAATAATTCCTAATAAAATAGCAGCAACTAAAAGGCTAAGGTCAAATTTTTTAAAATCATATTCACTTAATTTATTACGCATCTTAACTATTTATTCCTAACATCTTTAATTGGAATATTGGCATATAAAGCAGGACCTGAACCTTCCATTCCTTCTGCTGGTGTCTGTGTGATTTTAATATCCAAACCTTCTTGGTCTATTTCTATGTATTTGGAAATAACTGCAATAATATCATTTTTAATCTGTTCCATTACTTCAGGAGAACATCCAGCACGGTCAGACATTAAAACGAGCTTTAGTCGGTCTTTTGCTACACTACCTGATTGTTTTTTCTTAAAAAAATCACCGAGAGCCATTCAACTTCTCCTTCTCTTTACTTTTTAAACAATTTATTGAAGAAACCAGTTTTTGTACTTTTACTCAAATCAAGAAATGGAACTTCGTCTCCTAAAATTCGGTGACAAATATTCATATAAGCTTTACCAGCCATTGAATTATCTCCAACTAATGGAACTCCTTGATTTGTAGAAATAATAATATTTTCATCGTCTGGAACAACACCAATTAAGCCGATGGACAAAATTTCAAGTACATCATCACAAGATAACATTTCTCCACGTTTTACCATATCTATACGGATTCTGTTTACAATCAATTGAGATTGTCTAATATTATTTGCTTCTAATAAACCAATAATTCTATCTGCATCACGAACCGCAGAAACTTCTGGAGTCGTAATAACTAATGCTCTTGTTGCACCTGCAATTGCATTTTTAAAGCCCTGTTCAATGCCAGCTGGACAATCAATTAACACATAGTCAAAACTTTCCTTTAAACGGTCTGTTAATTCTTTCATCTGCTCTGGAGTCACAGAAGTTTTATCTCTTGTTTGAGCCGATGGCAGCAGATAAAAGTTTTCATATCCTTTTACTTTAATAAATGCCTGATTGATTTTGCAATTTCCTTCAATGACATCAACTAAATTATATACAATACGATTTTCTAATCCCATAACAACATCTAAGTTACGAAGACCGATGTCTGTATCAATTAATACTACTTTTTTATTTAACTTTGCGAGTCCTGTACCAACATTGGCAGTCGTAGTTGTTTTACCTACGCCACCCTTTCCAGATGTAACTACAATTACTTCACCCATTCTATGAATTTCCTCCAATATTAAAGTTTTATATCATTTAGAACCGATTTATTTAGAGGTTCTATACAAACAGTTTCCCCTTCCAAAAAAGCAATCATTGGTTGTTTCGGTTTTATTCTTTTACCAAAATCCTCCTCGGAAGACCTTGCGATTGCTTCTGCAATTCGTATTTGTAACGGTTGCATATTTAAAGCTACAATAAAGCTTGTTCTCTTTCCACAAACACCTGCAAAAGCAGAGCCACGTAAAGCTCCTAAAATGACAATATTTCCTTTAGAAACAACACTTGCTCCTGCATTGACATCCCCAATAATAATGACGCTTTTTTCAAATTCTAGCACTTGTCCAGAACGAAGATTTCCTTTATAAAACTGTCCGGTTGAGGCATCAAATTCCATTAATGTATCATTTACACTTTTTTGAAAACGATTCTCTAATTCCGTATTCTCCTCCATAATACAAATAATATGAAGATTACAATTTTGCTGAATAATTCCTACCAATTCTTCTTGTTGTTCTTCTGTTAAAAAACGTCCTTCAAAACTGATAGCTAGTTTCTCATCCCCAAAAAAGTTTTCTGTATCTTTGAATTGTAAGGCAATGTCTTTTTTTATTTCTTCGTAGGAAGCCGTAGAAGAAAGCTTGACACAGATTCCATACTTATTTCCTCTGACTGTCACTGATGAACTCAATGAATTTCCCCCTCCTCACTGGATTGATTTAAAAACTCGCTAAATTCGCCATTATAATAATAGGCATAAATATCTCGACATAAAAAACCAGAATAATTACCAGAATATCCATTCGCAATCATTGCAATTACACTTGTTTGTGGTTGTTCTACAGGTGCAAATGAAACAAAAATAGAATGTGGTGCTGTATTGACACCTTGTTGTGCTGTTCCTGTTTTTCCTGCCACAGTTACAGGAATATCCGAATAGTCTTTTTTCAATGACGTAGAATATTTCAAAATTACATTTTGCATACCAGTAAAAATCTGATTCCATGCGGCTTTACTCACACTAGAAATCTCATTTTCAATGACAGGTTCTTGTGTATAAAGAATAACGCCATCTTTATCGGTTATTTTATCAATCAAAGTATATTTATATAATTTTCCTTTTGTTGCAATGGTGGTAGCATATCTTGAAATTTGAAGTGGTGTAAATTTATGTCCATATCCTATCGAAGAACGTACCGCATCTGTTGTTGCAAACTCAGGACTATTTTCTCCCAGCTCTATTCCAGAAACATTATTAAAACCAAATAAAGCACTTGTTTCCTTTAATTTAGAAAGACCAAGACTATCTGAATATTTGCCATTTGCATCTGTAGATAACCGATATCCTACTTCATAAAAAAAGTAGTTACAAGAGTTCATTACTGCATTGGAAATATTCTGAGCACCATGTCCTCTTTTTGACCAACAACTTGGTGATGGTACAATTTTTGTAAACTTTACTTCGTCATAAATCGTTTCATTGACAGAAATAGCACCATTCAATAATCCGGAAATTGCTGTCATCATCTTAATTGTAGAACCAGTGGTTGTTCTTTGTTGTGTTGCACGGCTGTATAAAGGATTAGATTTATCTTCTAGTAATTCCGAATAATAAGACCATTCTATTTTATTCGTTAATCGATTAGAATCATAACTAGGATAAGATACTAAAGCAATCACTTCACCTGTATTGACATCTGTTTGAACAATTGAACCACTACAAGGCTCTAACGCCAATTGTGCAGGAGTAATTTCTACATTTCGAATCTTTTCCTTTAAAAAGCTGTAGGAAGAAATTCGTCCACGTTTTAAATTAGAAATATCCTGTTCATTATATTCTAACACATTTTGGTCAAATAATAAAAGACAAATTTCTTTTCCTGATAATTTGTAATTAAAGATTAATTCTCGATAAATTTTTAAATCAAATTCTTTATTATCATAAAGTAAATCAAAAGCTTCCTCTATAAGAATTTCATAAATTTCTTCTGTACTATAATAATCACCTGTAATTCCAAGTGCATCTAAGTTTACCCATTGTTTGTTGATACTATATGCTAAAAATTCAGCTACACTAATCTTTCCATTCACATAAGATTGATAGGTTACATCGGAAGAATCCATACGTGAGGAAGAAAGTAAACCAGAATTTATCATTTTGGACATATAATACGATACAAATTCCTGCATTTCTTCACTTAGACGACTTTTTAATGTAGTAGTTCCGTATTGCAGATGGTCTTTGAGCTGTTCGAGTACTACAACTTTTTTTGTTTCATAATAACCATATACTTTTTTCTCTAGTTCCGTAGCGTCATCTGCAGTAAAATGATTGATATCTACAACATTATTATTTAATAATGCATAGTATACTTCATAAATAGGAATTAAAATATCTTCACTAGATGTTCCTTTTGTACCATAGCTCATCGAATTGACAATAACACCATCTAAAATCTCTGCTAAGTTTTTTTCAATGACATGATAATAAACCGTTTGCATATTTGCATTTAATGTTAAATAAATATTTTCTCCCGGAATTGGTTCAGATATAATTTCTGTACTAATAATTTTACCAGAATTATTTAGTGTAATTCGTTCTACTCCTTTTGTTCCAGCTAATCTAGTTTCTAATTCTTTTTCTAAACCAGTTTTACCAACATAATCGGAAGCATCATATGTACCATTTTCTGCATTGAGAGTTTCTAATTCCGACTCGTTAATTAATCCAGTATAACCAATAATATGTGCAAAATATAGACTATGATTATATGCTCTTTTTGTACGCTGCACAACAGCAATTCCAGGAATATCTCCACTAGATTCAGAAATAGCAGCAATCGTCGCATCATCAATATTAGACGCAATCGTCAATTGAGAAGACTTATCAACAAGAGTAAAAAAATGGTAGCGTACCGTAATAATCGCTAGTGCTTCTTCTAAAGAATACTCTTCTGATACTTGAAACATTCCTGTTGATTTGTCTCCGTATCTTAAAAAATGAAATACTTCTTCTGCGGTAGCTTCTTTTTGTTTTTCTGATAAGTCATTGACAGAACGCAATCCATAAGCATTTTTTTTGAATCGTTGTTCTGCGGTTCCGGAAACATTAAATGCTAATTTTCCATTTTCATCAATTTCAATCGCAAAATCTAATTCTATTTCATAACCATGCTCTTTTAAAATATTGACCATCTTAAGAATAGATTTATTTTTTTCTGCATTACTCAAAGCACTATCTTCTAACATCACCGAATAAGATAATGTATTGTACGCTAATAGTTCACCATTTACATCATAAATTAAACCACGAGTACTTGGTATATAACGCTCTACTACTTTATAATAATTTTCTTTGATGGTATTAGTATCACCTTGTATGATTTGTAATTCAAACATACGTTGTAAAAGAACAAAAACAAGTATACTATATACAATAGCAATCCAAAATAAACGGGAGGTAAGAACACTTTTTATTTTTTCAATAAGAAATAGTATCATAATTCATTCATTCCTTCTAGTCTTAAAAGCAAACGATGGATTCCATGAAATGCTGGATAAAGTACAAAAGTCAAAAGCACCGTATACAAAGACCGTGGTAGTATTGTATAGATAAAATAAATAGGCAGTTCTAGCTTTCCTCGAAGCAAAAAGAATAACATATAGTATAAAAGGGAATACAATAATTCTCCTATAAAACCAAGTAATCCTGGAATAAAATAATCCCGTTCATCATAGATTTTATTTGTATATCCAGCTAAAAAAGCAACGGTCATATATAAAATAGAACAAAAACCAACCGTTTCTGAAAAACATAAATCCAACAGTAATCCAGAGAAAAAACCAACAAATAAAGCGGAAATTTGTCCTCTGGTGTAAGCAACTGTCATAACAAGAATTAACAAACAGTCTGGAACTACTCCAGAAATTCTAAAAAAGGAAAACACAGAGGTTTGCAATAAAAAGCACAATAGCAGTTCCAATAAAATAACAATGATTCGTACCACAGCTCTTCCTTTCTATTTGCTTATTCTAATTCAAAGGATTCTTTTAGTTCTGTAATAATTAACACTTCATCTAAATGCTCAAAATCAACAACAGGTGTTAAATATGCAGATTTTGTCATATTACTAGAATCCACTTGTATATTTGTAACATAACCAATTAAAATTCCTTGTTGGAATTTATCACTAATATGAGAAGTCACGACTTCATCATTTTCATTAATTTCAGCATTCAGTGGAATCATACTTATTTTAATCTTTCCATCCGACATCATCGAATTTAAATCACCAGATACAATACAAGTATCGGAAGTTTTTAAAAACATCCCACTGACTTTACTACTATCATCAATAATGGAACGAATTGTAGAAGAATTTTTTCTAACGGAAGTAACAACACCAACTAATCCATTGCCTGCCATTACATTCATATCTTCTAAAATTCCATCTTCATATCCTTTGTCAATTGTAAAAATATTGTACCAACCATTACTTTCTCTGGCAATAATTCTAGCTGCCACTTTTTCATAGTCAGAATATTTTTGGTCTAACTCATATAATTCTCGTAACGCATCTAATTCATACTTTTCCTGCGAAATAATTTGAGATTGTAGAGTTAATTGTTCAATGGTTTCTTTTAATTGTTCATTTTCTTGTTGTAGGTTCTTTAAATTTCCTATCATTGTCATTTGCTCTGAAATAGAATGACCTACAACATTAATTCCTCGTTGCATTGGTGTAATAACAGAATCAATACCATCTCTTACCGGTTGTAATGCTTCTGGAAATCGGTAAGAAACAAACACAATAGCAACCGTCAAAAAAAACAGCAGAAAAAAAACGTGTTTTGGAAAAATAGTAATGCTATTTTTTTGTATACGTTTGCGGCGTTGTCTGCGATTTTGCATATCAGCCTCCGTAATAGGTCTGTTTCAAAGAAAAGGCAAGACAGTCATACTTTGCACTATCTTCTAAAATTTTACCAAGTCCATTAACTACAGTATTAGCAGCATCTTCCGCTACTTTAATTGGAAGTTCTGTTTCCTTTCCAAATAACTCATCAATTTTTTTAATATTAGCAGAACCACCTGTCACATAAATTCCAGAATCAATAATATCCGAAGAAATTTCTGGTGGTGCTTTTTCTAAAATAACACGAACCGCATCCACAATTGAATGTAAACTTTCGTTAATCGTTTCATAAACAAATTCGGAATCAATTTCTGCTTCTGTTGGAAGACCTGTCATCACGTCACGACCATATACTTTGATTGTTTCATGTTCTGGTTCTACCGCATAAGCTAATCTCTTTTTAATTACTTCTGCTGTCTTATTTCCAATAATCAAATTATATTTCTTTTTCACATTATTGATAATCAATTCATCAAATTTATTTCCACCAATGGTTACCATCTTACTTAAGACAATACCACCTAAAGACATAATGGAAATTTCTGTTGTGTCTGCACCAATATCTACTACCATCACACCACTAGCATTCATAACATCTAATCCTGCACCAATAGCATCTGCAATCGGTTTTTCTACAACACGTACTTTTTTTGGCTTTGCAATGGAATTGCTAGCAAGGTCAAAAAAGGCTCTCTTTTCTACTTCTGTTACATCATTTGGTGCAGCTACAATAATATCTGCTCCTGTAATTTTCCCAGATTTTTCAGCAATTGTTTTAAATGCTTTATTTAATAAAGCTAACATATTGGCAATATCTGCAATGACACCATTTTTCACAGGATAAGTCACCAGAAAATTATCTGGAGCTTTTCCAAGCATTTCAAATGCTTCATCACCAATTGCCATTACCTCACCCTTGCATATAGCAATGATGTTTTTTTCATCAAAGATAACGCCGTCATTCTTTCTGTATATTTTAATTGTGTTTGTCCCAAAGTCAATTCCAAATACTTTTGCACTCACAAATGATACCCCTTTCTGTTCCTGTTTTTGAATTTATAATCAATTAATTTTACCACTTTTGTACCATATTTTCAATCTAAATAAAAATAAAATGCTAAAACCTTAAATATCCTTCTGCTCTTAAGCTAAGATACGAATTTTGTCCAATAATAATATGGTCATTTAAAGAAATGCCAAGTAATTTCCCTGCTTCTACAATACGACTCGTTGTTATAATATCTTCTTTGCTTGGTGTAGGGTCTCCACTTGGATGATTATGAAGTAGAAGAATGGAAACCCCATTTTTTCGTAACGCAGATAAAAAAATTTCTCTTGGGTCTGCAATCGAAGCATTAATTGTACCAATGGATAATAATTCTTCCGATAACACACGATTTTTGCTATCAAGAATCAATAAAAGCAAACATTCTCTTTGTTCATACTTTAACTGTGCAGTATAATAAGTAACAACATCTTCAGGAGAAGATATTTTGATGCCATATAATTTCTTTCCTCGTGCCATTCTTCTTGCAATTTCACAGACACAAAGAAATTGTATCGCTTTTACTTTTCCAATACCAGAGAATGTCTTTAGTTCTTCCATATCCATATCCCACAGAGCTTGCAATCCATTCTCTCCACAATGTTCTAATATGTTCAGAGCAACTTCGTCTGCACGTTTCTCTTTTGTTCCAGAACGAATTAAGACAGTCAATAATTCTTTGTCCGATAAACGTTCTACGCCTTCTATTTCTACTTTTTCATAAGGGCGTTCCGAGATTGGTAATTGTTTCATTGTCATTTTAAATTCCTCTTTCTCCATCTCTCCCAAAAAGAAGAATTTTTATTTCTCTATAGTTGTAATAAGCCTGCTTCTTTCATTTTCTGTACAGACATCATAATACCAAGCTTTGCATGATACCAAGTCAGTCCTCCCTGAAAGTAAACGGCATAAGGAGGTTCTATTGGTGCATCTGCGGATAATTCAATCGACGAACCTTGTACAAAAGCTCCTGCTGCCATAATAACATCAGAATGATATCCTGGCATTGGCCAAGGTTCTGGTGTGACATGGCTATCTACTGGTGCTGCTGCCTGAATTCCTTGACAAAAAGCAATCACTGCTTCTGGACTCTTTAAAGTCACTGCTTGAATAATATCATATCTTGGTTCTGTACCATTTGGAATGACAGGATAGCCAAATGATTCATAAATACTTGCTGCAAAAATTGCACCTTTTAATGCTCCTGCAACAACAGTTGGTGCTAAAAATAATCCTTGGAAAAATTGTTGATTGAGTCCAAGCGTAGCTCCTACTTCTTTTCCTAATCCAGGTGCAGTTAAACGATACGCACATTGGTCTACATATTCTTCTTTTCCTACAATATAGCCTCCAATTGGTGCTAAACCACCACCTGGATTCTTAATTAAAGAACCAACACATAAATCTGCTCCTACTTCGGTAGGTTCTATCATTTGTACAAATTCTCCATAACAATTATCTACCATACAAATCACTTCTGGTTTAATACTCTTTACAAAAGCAATCAATTCACCAATACGTTCTACAGATAAGGTAGGTCTTGTTTGATAGCCTTTCGAACGCTGAATGGTAACCAATTTTGTTCTTTCATTGATAGCGGCTCGAATACCATCATAGTCAAAACCACCATCTTCCTTTAAATCTACTTGAGCATATGTAATTCCCCATTCAGATAAAGACGCTTTCGTTGGAGTAATACCAATGACTCCTTCTAATGTATCATATGGCTTTCCAACAGGTGAAAGAATTTCATCACCTGGACGTAAATTAGCAGATAATGCTACTGTTAAAGCATGAGTACCACAAGTTAAGGAAGGACGAACAAGAGCGGATTCTGCTTTAAAAATATCAGCATAAACCGCTTCTAATACATCTCTTCCAATATCATTATATCCATATCCTGTAGTAGCCGCAAAGTGAATATCACTTAATTGATTTTTTTGCATTGCAGAAATTACTTTCATTTGATTGTATTCTGCTATCCTATCAATTTCTTCAAATCGACTTTTTAACTTTTGTTCTATCATAGAACAATAGTGAAATACATCATCAGAAATTTTTAATGTTCGGTACATATTTTGTAATGTTGTGTTCATATTGTCTCCTTATTGTTCTAATTTTTCTTTGATTATCTGAAGCATTTCTTGTAATATTAGTTCTTCTTTTTGATTAAAATCAGGACGATTTAACCAAATGACATCAGGTTCTCTCTTAAACCATGTCAATTGTCGTTTAGCAAAATGTCTTGTATCTCTTTTCAAATAATAAATAGCTTCTTCATAAGTATACTCTCCTGTTAAAAAAGAAGCGATCTCTTTATAACCAAGTCCCTGCATAGAAACTGCTGTTTTTGGAATTCCAGCTTCTAGTAGTTGTTTCACTTCTTCTACAAGTCCATCTTCTAACATCTTATTTACTCTACGATTGATGCGGTCATATAACACTTCTCTTTCATCATTTAATACAAAATAGGCATAAGCATAGGGAGATTCTTTTTTCTTTTGTTCTTCATTGTGTACAGAAATTTTCTGTCCACTTTTTTCATAAAATTCTAATGCACGAATCACTCTCTTTATATTATTTGGATGAATTTCATTTGCTGCTTTCTCATCTACTTTTCGTAATAATTCATGCAAGTATTCTGCTCCTTTTTCTTTAGCAAGTTGTTCTAATTTGGTTCGATATGATTTATCGTCATCATTTTCTGTAAAATCAATATCATATAAAACAGCCTGAATATAAAATCCTGTTCCTCCAACTAAAATTGGAATTTTACCTTTGTTCCAACATTCCTCCATTGCTTTTTTAGCATAGGAGGCGAATAAAACAACATTAAAATCTTCGCATGGCTCTAAAATATCAATCAAATGATGTACAACACCTTGCATTTCTTCTTGCTTAATCTTTGCTGTACCAATATCCATATGTTTATATACTTGCATCGAATCTGCCGAGATAATTTCTCCATGAATTGCTTTGGCTAGAGCAATCGAAAGTTTTGTTTTTCCAACAGCAGTTGGTCCCGCAAGAATAATAAGTGGTTTTTTCTCCATAATTTATAAAATCCTCTTGAATTTTCGTTCTAGTTCTTGTTTTGATATAGAAATGGTAGTTTGTCTACCATGTGGACAATGATATGGATTTTCCAATGTCAACATATCAGAAATTAATTGTTTTGCTTCTGCTTCTGACATACAGTGATTACCTTTCACTGCTGCCTTACAAGAAAGAGAAGCTACTTTTTCCAATAAAATATCTGCACTTTTAAATTCTCTATCTTCTAACAAAGTATCTAATATTTCTAATAATAATTCTTTTGCATCTACTGTTACAAAATCTGCTGGAACAGCTGTTACTTTATATTCTAATCCGCCAAAGTCTTCTAATACAAATCCTATTTTTTCAAAAATAGAAAGATTTCGTTTCAAACAATCGGCTTCTTTTAAAGTAAGAGAAAGAATCATAGGGGGCAGTACATTTTGCGTTATGATTTCTTCTTTTTGTTCTAACTTTGCCATCATTCGTTCAAATAATACTTTCTCATGAGCTGCGTGTTGGTCAATCATAAACAGTTGTTCTCCCATCTCAATTAACCAATAAGTAGCAAATAGTTGTCCAATCAAACGAAATTCTACTTTATTTTCTTTGGACAATAAATCCAATGGCAAAGTTACTACATCCTGTTTGGCAGCAGGTAAGAACACTTGTTTTTTTGTTTGATAAGTAGTTTTTTGTTCTTGTAGGATAGGAATATTTTGTTCCTTTTGTTTTAATTCAAACGGTTTTTTTGGAAGAGAAACGGGTACTATCATACTTTTTCCCGATAATGTATTCCGAATAGTTTCATAAACGACATGGTACATCATTTCATTATCTAAAAACCGTAGTTCCATTTTTGTTGGATGCACATTGATATCAATAAACTCTTGTGGAACTGTTAAGTGTAGCACTGTAAAAGGATATTTATGTCCCATCATATAGGATTGATACGCATCTTCTATAGCCCGGCTAATAATATGACATTTGACATATCTTCCATTGATAAAATAAATTTCATTACTTCGATTTCCTTTTGCAATCAATGGTTTTCCAATATATCCAGTCAATTGTATACCGTGATTATCGGCAGAAGTTTGGATAGGAATTACCGCAGATGCAATTTCTTTTCCATAAATATAATAAATAATTTCTTTTATTTCTTTGTTTCCTGTCGTGTGAAGTATTGTTTTCCCATTATTTATATATTTAAATGAAATATCTGGTCTAGATAATGCTAAACGCTCCATCCATTCATTGATATGTCCGCCTTCTGTTACTGCACTTTTTAAAAATTTTTTCCTAGCAGGTGTATTATAAAATAAATTGTGAACTAAAAAAGTTGTACCGGATGGACATCCGACCTCTTCTAGTATTTTCTCTTCCCCGCCTTCTATCACATATCTTGTACCAATAAAATCATCTTTTGTTTTTGTCAAAAGCTCCACTTGTGCAACGGAACAAATGCTAGAAAGTGCTTCTCCACGAAATCCAAGACTTCCAATCGAAACAAGGTCTAATGCTGATTTAATTTTACTTGTAGCATGCCGTAAAAATGCCATAGGGACATCTTCTTTTGAAATCCCTATTCCATTATCTGTTACACGAAGAAAAGAAATCCCGCCTTCTTTGATTTCGACTGTAATAGCAGTTGCTTTCGCATCTATTGCATTTTCTACTAATTCCTTTACGACAGAAGCAGGACGTTCCACTACCTCCCCTGCTGCTATTTTGTTTATGGTAGCTTGGTCTAATACAGTGATTTTACTCATACTATCTTACCTTTTCTTGTAATGCATATAATTTATTTAATGCTTCAATTGGAGTGATTCTAGAGATATCAATTGTTTTTAATTCTTCAATGACTTCAGAAAAATCAGGTTCGCAAAATAAGCTTAATTGACCAGAAACTTCTTCTTTCTTTTTCGAAATAGTTAATTTTGGACTCACTGGTTTACTTTCTTCTTTCATAACCAAAGTTGCATTGATATCATGTTGTGCTAGTTGTTCTGCAATTTCATAAGCACGTTGTAATACGTTTTCTGGCACACCAGCTAATTTAGCTACTTGAATACCATAACTTTTATCTGCGCCCCCTTTCATAATTTTACGAAGGAAAATAATATCTTCCCCTTGTTCTTTTACAGCAATACAATAGTTATTGACACTATGAAGTCGTCCTTCTAATTCAGTTAATTCATGATAATGTGTTGCAAATAATGTTTTTGCTCCTAGTTTTTTTGCATCTGCAATATGTTCTACGACAGCCCAAGCAATACTAAGTCCGTCATATGTGCTTGTACCTCGACCAATTTCATCTAAAATTAGTAAACTGTTTCTGGTAGCATTTTTTAAAATATTGGCAACTTCCGTCATTTCTACCATAAATGTACTTTGACCAGAAGCTAAATCATCCGAAGCTCCGACTCTTGTAAAAATACGGTCTACAATACCGATTTTAGCACATTCTGCTGGAACAAAGCTTCCGATTTGAGCCATAAGTACAATTAAGGCAGTTTGTCGCATATAAGTAGACTTACCAGCCATATTTGGACCTGTAATAATGGCCACTCGATTTTTATCATTATCTAAACAAGTATCATTTTCTACAAACATATCATTGGAAATCATTTGTTCTACGACAGGATGACGACCATTTTTTATATTAATGATACCTCTTTCGTTGATATGTGGTCTAACATAACGATTTCTTTCTGCAACAAACGCTAAAGAAGCAAAGGTATCTGTTTTTGCAATTGCTTTTGCGGTTGTTTGAATTCGTAAAACTTCTTTTGCAATGGTTTCACGTAGTTCGGTAAATAAAGCATACTCTAAAGAAAATAATTTATCTTCTGCACCTAAAATGTCTTCCTCAATTTTTTTCAATTCTTCCGTCGTATAGCGCTCTGCATTGGCTAATGTCTGTTTCCGAATCCATTCAGGAGGAACTAACTCTTTATAAGAATTAGTAACTTCTAAATAATAACCAAACACACGGTTAAATTTAATTTTTAAATTTTTAATACCTGTTCGTTCTCTTTCTTTTGTTTCTAAATCAGCAAGCCAATGTTTTCCTTCGGTTTTTGCTAAACGTAAATGGTCTACTTCTTCATGATATCCAGTTTTAATAATACCACCTTCCGTAATGGCAAGAGGGGCATCTTCTTCAATCGCTGTCCGAATCAAAGTTTCAATATCTTCTAACAAATCTAATTCTTCATAAATATTTTTCCAAAGAGTGGAAGATAAATCTTTCAATAAAATACGAATTGGTGGTAACATTTGTAACGAATTTTTTAAAGCTAAAAAGTCTTTTGGTGTAGCAGATTTATATGCAATTTTTCCCATTAAACGTTCTAAATCATAAACCGCATCTAAATATTCTCTCAATTCTTCTCTTGTAATAACATGTTGATTTAATTCTTCCACTGCATCTAAACGGTCTTCTATCTCTTTTTTATTAATTAATGGTTGCTCTAAAAAAGAACGAAGTAGTCTTGCTCCCATAGCGGTCTTTGTTTTATCTAATACCCATAATAAAGAACCTCTTTTATGTTTTTCTCTCATCGTTTCGGTCAATTCTAAATTTCTTCTTGTAGAGCTATCAATAATCATATACTTTCCTGGAAGATATGTTTGCAATTTTGTAATATGCCCTAGCGAATTCTTTTGGGTTTCATATAAATATTTTAAGATTGCACCTGCTGCCAAACAGCCAATATCAAACTCTTTTAATCCAAGTCCATCTAAAGTACTTATTTGGAAATGCTCTTTTAATACCATTTGACAAGTATCTTCTTCAAAATACCAATCTGCTAACACATGTAATGAAATATTTAAACGATTCTTTAAATCTTCTAAATCTAGTTCACTCATTTCTAAAGGAGAATTATAAATTATCTCTGCTGGCATAAATTTAATAATTTCATCCATGACTTGACGAATTTCATTTACTTGTGTTACATAGTAATCTCCTGTCGTTACATCTACAGTAGCAATACCATATGCACCATCAAAAAAAGCAAGTCCCATTAAATAATTATTTTTTGTCTCATCTATCGTTTGTGTATTTAAATTTGTTCCCGGTGTTACAATACGAGTTACTTCTCGTTTTACAATACCTCGTACCATTTTAGGGTCTTCTACTTGTTCACAAATGGCGACTCGATATCCTTTGCTGATTAAACGATTAAGATAGCCGTCTAAAGCATGATGTGGAATTCCGCACATAGGAGCACGTTCTTCCTGTCCACAACTCTTTCCAGTTAATGTTAGTTCTAATTCTTTGGAAATCGTGATGGCATCTTCAAAAAACATTTCATAAAAATCCCCCAAACGATAAAGCAAAATACAATCTTTATACTGCTTTTTCATTTCTAAATATTGCATCATCATTGGTGTATACGTTGCCATTTCTCTCTCCTCTGCTTTCTAAAAATCTGTGTCTTCTAATAAATTGTCCGAATCCGCTGCTGTAGTAGCAAGCAAATCGCATCGTTCATTTTCTGGATGCCCATTATGTCCTTTTACCCAGCAAAAAGTTACTTGATGTGGCTCGATAGCTTTTAATAATCGTTGCCATAAGTCTACATTTTTTACTGGCTCATTTTTTCCACGTTTCCACCCTTTTTTTATCCAACTCTCTATCCAATGTTCATTAAATGCTTTAATTAAATATTGAGAATCCGAATATAATGTCACTTCACAAGGTTTGATTAATGCTTCTAAACCAACAATCGCTGCTAAAAGCTCCATTCGATTGTTGGTTGTTCTTTTATACCCTTGCGAATATTCTCTTGTATGTTCATTTCCTTTACTGTCTATATAACGAAGAATCGTACCATAGCCTCCTGGACCATCTGGATTTCCTCTAGCAGACCCATCTGTATAAATGGTTACTTTCATTGTTTTATTTTCCTCCACTCACCCTCTGATAAAAATATGGATGCTGTTTCCTTTGCTTTTGTTATAATTTCTTCTGGATATCCAAGCAAACGAAGCAAAGCAATCGCATTTTGTGTTGTTGCTCTCCCTATTTTTAACTGATAATCAAATAAAATTTCCTTTTCACAAATCTGTTCTTCAAAATGATAATTTTCAAACAGTGTTTCTAACATAAATGTAAGTTCAATATCATGTGTTGCTGCAAACATCAATGCGTTAAAATTAGCTAAAGTAGCTAAAATTTGTGAAGATGCTGCGATTCTCTCTACTGTATTTGTGCCTCGAAGCACTTCATCTACAAACCCAAGGACAGGTATTGTTCCTTCGGTCTCTTTTAGAATTCTTTGTAATGATTTAATTTCAGCAATATAATAACTCTCTTTTTCCAATAAGTTATCAGACAATGCCATACTTGTCATAACCTTAAAGAAAGAAGAATGATACTCTTTTGCACATACGGTATGAATCGTTTGAGCTAGTATCGCATTCATGGCAGCAGATTTAATAAATGTAGACTTTCCAGAAGCGTTAGAACCTGTAATTAAAATGGATTTTGTTGTTATCATATTCGCAGGCACAGGTTCTTCTAAAAACGGATGGTATATTTCTTTTGCATGATATTGTTTTTGCTTAGAAAACTCTGGAATACAATAAAATGGAAGCATCGTACGAAACGAAGCAATTGCACACATAGCATCCAAAAAACCTACTGTTTCAAATACTTCTATCATTTGTTCCTTTTTCTCAAAAAACTCCATCAACATGAGATTAAAACGAATTAAATCTGTATGAAATAAAATTCGAATATAATCTAAGAAAAAAGACATCATATCCCCTGTTGGGTTTTCTACAGCTACCGCAGGAGCACCTTTACGAAACTTTTCCAAATGAGAGGTGTTTTTTTGCAATATCTCATAATAAGGAGCAAATAGTTTGGATGGAGTTTCTTTCGAAATAGCCTCTCCATAGTCCAACATACGGATTAAATAAGAAATTGCTGAAAAATAAGGGGCAATTTCTCCTTTTCGTTTGTAATACGAAATAATATTGTAGGCAATACAACCAAGTAAAAGAAAGCCACCAAAAGATGGAATAATAAATAAAAGGAAAACTGAAATTAACATTCCACCAAGTGCCATAAAATGTTTCACATTCGATTCCCTTTTTATTGTTTCAATACGGTCCATGTATTCATAGACGGAAATTCTTTTGTTCTTTCTAATCATAGCAAAAGCTGTTTGTAATTTCAAACGGTCTTTTTCATTTTTTTGGAAAAATGTAATCAAAGCTTCTCGTTCTTCTAAAGCTTCTTTGGAAAATTGTAATTCATGTAACATTGCCCATAAATACTCTTCTCCCATGGAAGAATTTGTAGCATTTAACAAAAAGAATAAGTCATCTAAACTTAAATCATTCCATGTAATATCATCTACAAAAAATCTCTCTTTTGTATCTTTCTGATACCGATGCTTATAATAATATTGTAAGGAGAGAAATTTCTCCTGTGTATACTCCTGCATTGGTGGCATCCCCCAATGCTGTATTAAAGAAGCTATCAGACGCTTCTTTCGATTTTTCTTATCAAAAATCCCCTTGATAGATAACAAAATCATCAATACAATTAATCCTATTACAACTTCCATACAACCTCCTAGAAAAAATTGTTCACCGGTACCCAGTGAATGTAACCAAATCTGCCCCATTTTTAAAACGACTTCTATTATACTACCACAAAAAAAAGCAATTGCCAAGATTGACAACTGCTTTTCTTTTAGTTATTTTTAGTCATTGATAATTCGTCCACATTTTAAGATGGAATAGAAATACATACTAGAAATTGCTACACCTTTATAGTTTGTACTAGAATGAATCACTTGACCATTTCCAATATAAATACCAACATGGTTAATATAATTCGAAGAAACTTTTCCATAAAAGATTAAATCACCTGGTTTTAAGTCAGAAATAGAAATCGTCTTATATTTCTTTGCCATATCTCTAGATACTCTAGGAGTAGTGTAACCAAATTTCGCATATACTTGTTTTACAAAGCCAGAACAATCAATACCCTTTGTTAAGCTATTACCGCCCCATACATATTTTGTTCCAATAAATTGTTTTGCATAGTCACAAATGGAAACTCGAAGATTAGAAACATCAGAGCCATAAGCAGTTACTTTATTTGCCCAGTTAAGTTCATAAGAAATTGTAACATAATCTGCTGAAACATAGGCTACCGCATTTTGATTTTCATCATCATCCAACTTTACTTCTACCCATACTTTAGAAGTGCTATCTTCTTTATTGATAACAACCTCTTTGCTGACAACCATTCTCTCACCAGCTTTTACTTTTGTAATAATTTCTGCATCAGTACTTGGTTTCGTCCGAACATTTAAAGCATTTACTTTAGAATTTACGGTGGCATATAACGTTGCGGATTGTTCAGCAATCGCTATTGCATCTTCACCCATAATCAAATAAGAAGTGTCTACATAACCTTCTACTTCTCCAGAAGTAATTTTTGCCCAACCATTTTCATCGATTGATTCAATAATACAAGCTGCATTTTTTCCAAGGATACCAACTTTTGCATAAGAAGTACCTGGGCCTTTTCTAATATTTAATGCAGAGTTAACATCTGCAATTGCTAAATTTTCTGGTGCTTCATAAGCAACGGCATAAAGTTCTGTTGTATCTGAGTTTTCTGATGTTGCTACGCTTTTATAATATCTGCTAAATGCTTCCGAAATTCCTGCTACAGAAGTAGAACCTTCTATCATTTCTGCATTGACAGACATCAAAGGTGTTTGTATTGTTAGCATTCCTGTAACGATTAAACATACTGCCTTTTTTACTACTTTTTTCATCCGTTCCTCCATTATAAATTTAGGTGTGCTACTTACTTGCACAAATGAATGCCCTACCATCTACAAACCAAGGTGATAGGGGACTTATTGATTTCGGTTAAATGTTACATAAATATTAAATTTCTTTCGAGCATATTATAGCAAATTGACCAAATAATGTCAACCCTTTCTGAAAACTTATTCTACTTTTGTAGTTTTTTGTTACTTTTTATTACTGTTCGGACACGCTTTTATTTTTTTCTATTGACAAAAGAAATGTCCATGTCTTATTATCTAATCAACTTATGGACATTCCTTTTTTGTCCTTAACTCACCCGAAAAGGAGGCACTTATTTTATGAATTTTAATATTCAAGAAACCGCAAAAGAAAAAATTATTATTGTTGCCCATCGAGGTTCTGCAGGAGGCAATATTCCTTGTAACACATTAGCAAGCTATGAAATAGCATTGAAGCAGGGAGCAGACATGATTGAAATTGATGTAGAAATGAGTAAAGATGGAAAACTTTTCATCTTCCATCCTGGTATGGAGCCTCATCATTTGAACAGTAAGGAATACATCTGTAATATGTTAGCAGAAGATGTTGCAAAACTTCGTTATGTAAATTATGACCGTGCAACTACACAATTTTGTGTGAATACATTGGATGAATTGTTAGAAACATTCAAAGGACGTTGTTATATTAATGTAGATAAATTTTGGGGACATCCAAGAGAAATTTATGAAGCAATCAAACGCCATAATATGGTAGACCAGATTATCGTAAAATCTTCTCCTTCGGAAGATGTTTTTAAAGTCTTACAAGAAGTAGCACCAGAATTGCCTTATATGCCAATTGTAAGGGATACTCATCCATTGCATGAAAGATTAAAAGCTTCTTCTATTAACTATATTGGAGTAGAAGTGCTATTTGATTCTGAAGAAGCTGAAGTAGCATCTCCTACATTTATTGAAAAAATGCATAAAGATAATAAACTAATATGGGTAAATTCAATTATTTATGATTATAAGGCACAACTTACAGCAAGACATTCCGATGATACTGCACTTTGTCAAGACATGGACTTTGGATGGGGTTGGCTTGTGGAAAGAGGTTTTGATATTATTCAAACAGACTGGACAGGATTGTTAAGCTCTTACTTAAAAGAAAACAATTTGCTTTTTAGAAAATAAAGAAAGAAAAAGCCCTACAAACGTACGTCGTGTAGGGCTTTACTAATGATAAATATGTTATTATATAATAATACAAATGATACCTCGATTGCTTTCATTTACAATCTTTTGCATTGTATTTTGCAGTTTTCCTCGGCTTTCTTGTGTGATATTATTTATCTTCGTTGAAATTCCATCTTCAATCAGTTGTCGTACCGTTTTCCCAAAAATATTGGTTTCAAAAATGCCATCACTACCCTCTGCTACTTGTTGTTTCATATAATCAATTAAATCATTGGCTTGTTCTAGTGTACCAACAATCGGAGCAATTTCAATATCAATATCTGCTTTAATAAGTTGCGTGGAGGGGGCAGTTGCTTTTAATTTTACTCCATATTTATTTCCATGCTTTACAAGCTCAGGGTCTGAAATTTTAATTTCTTCGGATTGTGGATATACAACTCCATATCCTTGTTCTCTTACTTCATTCCATGCTGTCCCTAAACTATCACACTCTTTTCTACTTTCTGAAATTTGTTGAATTGTTCGTAAAAATTCTGCTTCGCTTGAAATTTTACAACCTGTCAATTCACTTAACATTTGATAATAATATTCGTCTTTCATTTTGATACATATAGTTATATTACCATTTTCTCTGTGTAATTCTTCGATATCAAATTGGCGAATATATTCTCCTGAAATCTCTTTCCCTATACTTGCAATATCTTTCATAGAATGAATTTTAGAAAGATACTCCTGAACGGATTGAATAACTCCTTTTTTAATTGGATTGGATGCTGGCAGCAGTTCTACCCATTTTGGCAAAGAAAAATAAATGGTATTTGCAGGAAAGGAAGATAAAATTTTATCCATAATTCTTGTAATATCTTCGGCATCTAATGTAAGACAGCTAACAGGAACAACACTAGCATGATATTTTTCTTCCAATTCAGCAACTAATTGTTTTGTTTCCGTAGCATTGGGACGAGAGGAATTTAATAAAACAATAAATGGTTTACCAATAGCTTGTAATTCCCTTATAGTTTGTTCCTCTGGTGCTATGTAATTTTCTCTTGGCAAATCGGAAAAACTGCCATCGGTTGTAATTACAATTCCTATCGTAGAATGGTCCTCAATTACTTTTTTTGTTCCAATGGTTGCTGCCATAGAAAAAGGCATTTCTTCTGCACTCCACGGTGTTTTTACCATACGTTGTACATTATCCTCCATATGACCTAGAGCACCCTCTGTCATATAACCAACACAGTCAATAAATCGTAACCGAATTTCTGAACCATCCTCTAAGATAATACTTGCTGGTGTCATTGGAATAAACTTTGGTTCTGTTGTCATAATCGTTTTTCCATTTCCACTTTGTGGGAGTTCATCATTAATTTGCTTTTTTATATGAGCTTCTTTTATATTGGGCAGAACTAGTACATCCATAAAACGCTTAATAAACGTAGACTTTCCCGTTCTAACAGGTCCAACTACACCTAAATAAACTGCACCGCCAGTTCTAGACTGTATATCTTTATATACATTAAACGTAGAATCACTCATATTTATACCTCCTATCAATACAATAGATAGTATAAGCATATGAGTGATTTTACCAAATTATTCCTCCCATGCAAGAGAAGAACTTTCTTCTGTTTTCTCACGAATCAATAAATCAAGCATGGCTTCTTTGGCGGTCTTTCCATCAAACAACACTTCATTTACTTTTTCAATAATTGGAAGCTCCACATTGTATTTTTGTCCAAGTTTTAGGGCTGCTTTTGCAGAATATACTCCTTCTACTACTTGATTAACTTCTTCCATCGCTTCTTTTGCCGTTTTTCCTTGTCCAATTAAAAATCCTGCGTTTCGATTTCTACTGTGTTTACTTGTACAAGTTACCATTAAGTCTCCCATACCAGATAATCCAGAAAAGGTTTCATATTTTCCGCCCATTTCTATACCAAGTCTTGCAATTTCTACAATGCCTCTTGTCATAAGTGCGGCTTTTGTATTATCTCCACAACCAAGACCATCTACAACACCTGCTGCCAAAGCAATGACATTTTTCAAAGAACCACCGAGTTCAATCCCAATCATATCAGGACTTGTATATACACGGAAAAATTTATTCATAAACACATCTTGAATCAATTTTGCTACTTCTTTTTTTCTTGCTCCTGCTACAATGGTCGTTGGAATTTTTCTGCTTACTTCTTCTGCATGACTTGGTCCAGAAAGCACTGCTACTTGTGCTTGTGGAATTTCTTCTTCAATTACTTCACAAAGTGTCTTTAACGTAGCCTCTTCGATACCCTTTGCCACATTGACGATAATCTGTCCTTCTCGAATCATTGGAGAAATTCGCTTGGCTGTTGTTCTGACATAAACAGAAGCAACTGCTATTACAATTAATTCTGGCTCTTTCAAAGCTTCTTCTAAATTACTAGTTACTACAACAGATTCTGGAAGTATAGCTCCAGGAAGATTTTTAATTTCTGTACGATGTTCCGATAATTCCATTACTTCTTTTTGTACTGCCGACCATATCGTAACTTCATGTTGATTATTTGCTAAAAGAATAGCTAATGCTGTTCCCCAAGTTCCTGCACCTAATATTGATATTTTCATTATCATTTCTCCTCACTTTCTTCTTTCTTTTTTGCACCTATTTTATTTTCTGTTCCATTCAACAAACGTACAATATTTGCTCTGTGCATAAAGATAATAAGTATCGGAAATGCACAAGTGACAAGAATCATATGTAAATCAGAATCAACAAAAAAAACTACCCATGCAAGAAAAAGCAAGGACTCAAACATAGACGCAACCGAAACATACCTAGTCACTGCTACGATTAAACAAAAGGAGGTAAAACCAATGAGAGCTAATCTCCAATCAAATAACAACATAGCTGCACCCATACAAGCCACTCCTTTTCCGCCATGAAATTTTAACATAA
Organism: uncultured Lachnospiraceae bacterium; assembly: GCA_937891165.1. Taxonomy (GTDB): domain Bacteria; phylum Bacillota; class Clostridia; order Lachnospirales; family Lachnospiraceae; genus SIG299. Next base: position 25,628 of record CALAEX010000248.1, read on the forward strand.
ATGGAAAAATATGACCAAGTACTGTTCCTAATGCTAAATATAAAATAAAAAGCTGATTCTCATACGTGAAAGCGGGATATTGTGGGAACAGTAAATAACGGATTACTAAAATTGGAACAATTACTTTTCCAAGGTCAATACACAATGTAATAAGAGCAGCTTTTTTTCCAAGCGTACGAAGAACATTTGTAGAGCCAAGATTGCCACTACCGTGTTTTCTTACATCTACATGATACAATTTCCCAACAATATACCCACCAGATAATCCTCCAAAAAAATAGCCTGCCATGATACATAGTACAATAATTGGAATCATTTGTTCTCCTCCTATGGTTTATTTAGTAACGCTATCTTTTTCCGAACGTTCTCTAATAATAAATTTTAATGAAGTACCTGCAAAACCAAATGCTTCTCTTATTTTATTTTCAATGTATCTTGTATAAGAAAAGTGCATCAATTCTTTATCATTGACAAAAATAACAAAGGTTGGTGGCTTTACAGAAACTTGTGTAATATAGTAAAGTTTTAAACGTTTTCCCTTGTCGGATGGTGGCTGTTGCAAAGAAACAGCTTGCATCATAATTTCATTTAATACACCTGTAGCAATTCTTAAGTTTTGATTTTGAATGACCGTTTCAATATGTTCAAATAACTTGTGCATACGTTGTCCTGTTTTTGCAGAAATAAAAATAATATCTGCATAAGGGACAAACGATAATATTTCACGAATTTTTTCCTGATGCTGATAAATAGTTTTGTCATTTTTATTTTCTACAGCGTCCCACTTATTTACTGCAATGATAATACCCTTTCCATTATCATGAGCAATTCCTGCAATTTTAGCATCCTGTTCTGTAATTCCTTCGGTTGCATCAATGACTACTACTACAACATCTGCACGTTCTACCGCACTTACAGTACGAACAATACTAAATCGTTCAATTTCCTCTTTAATTTTACTTTTACGACGAAGTCCAGCGGTATCAATAAAAACATATTCTTTTTTATTATATGTGATGGCAGTATCAATCGCATCTCTTGTTGTTCCTGCAATATCGGAAACAATGACACGGTCTTCTCCTAACAATTTATTAATCAAAGAAGACTTTCCAACATTTGGTTTTCCAACAATCGCAATACGTGGACGTTCATCTTGTACTTCTTCTTGTCCTTTTTCACCAAAGTGCTTTATTACTTCATCTAATAAATCACCAAAACCAAGCATATTCACCGCAGACACTGGCATTGGGTCACCAATACCTAAATTGTAAAATTCATAAATATCTGCCATATACTTATTAAAATCGTCTACCTTATTTACACATAACACAACTGGCTTATTGGCACGACGTAACATATCTGCTACTTTAAAATCTGCATCCACAAGTCCTTGTTTCACATCAACAACAAATAATATGATATCTGCGGTATCAATCGCTGTTTGTGCTTGTTGTCTCATATAAGTCAACATCATATCTTTACTTTCTGGTTCAATACCACCAGTATCAATCATGGTAAACTGGTAATTTAACCAGTTAATTTCTGCATAAATTCTATCTCTAGTTACCCCAGGAAAATCTTGCACAATAGAAATACGCTCTCCTGCTAAAGCATTGAACAGCGTAGATTTTCCCACATTTGGTCTTCCTACGATAGCTACAATTGGTTTACTCATCTATTTTTACCTCTCTTGTAATATGTTAATCGGATATATAATTTGATTGTACAATATGGATTTTCGTTTGTAAAGCGTTTTCCATTTCTTTGATAAAAATATCATATCAATTCAAAAGCATTTTGAATCCATGCAATCTTTTCTTGATAAATAGATATGACATCAAAACGACAAGGCGTGTCTAAGGAAAGATGCTGTTGATATAAATATCTTTTTGCACCAAACATAATTTTTTTCTGTTTTTCTCTTGTAACAGCATTCTCTGGTAAGCCATATTGATTAGAAGTCCTGTATTTTACTTCAATAAAACAAAGATATTCCTTATCTTGAGCAATTAAATCAATTTCACCACTAGAAAAATAAAAATTCTTCTTAAGTATTTTTACCCCATGTGTCATTAAATATTCTGCTGCCAAAGTTTCTTTTTCTAATCCAATCTTTCGTCTATTTGCCACGTTTTTTTACTCCTTCTACACGGTCAACGAAAACAAGAATTTCTGCTACCACACCATATAATTCTTTTGGAATATAATCCCCTATTTCTAATTTTGATAGTGTTTGGGCTAATTTAGCATCTTTATGCAACGGAACATTTTCCTGTTTTGCAACTTCAATCATTTTTTCTGCGACATAGCCTTTGCCTGTTGCTAAAATTTTTGGTGCGGTATCTCCTGTTTCATAAGAAAGTGCAACAGCCGTTTTACGCTCTAACTCCTTATCTTCCACGTATACCCCTCCTAGTTTATAAAAGATGAAATAAATGTTTTTCGATGTAGTTTACAAGGACCAATTTCTTTTAATACCTGAATATGAGCTTGTGAACCATATCCTTTATTACTTGCAAAGCCATATTCTGGATACTTCTTATCCCATTCTACCATCATTCTATCTCTTGTAACTTTTGCTACAATACTAGCAGCGGCAATCGAAATACTTTTTGCATCTCCTTTAATAATAGGAACTTGTTTCATTGGAAGATTAGGAATCGTTACTGCATCATTTAAAAGTATGTCTGGAGTAACACAAAGAGTTCCAACCGCTTGTCTCATAGCCTCATACGTTGCCTGTAAAATATTGATTTCATCAATTCTCTCTTGTGACACAATTCCAATTCCAACGGCAACCGCTTTCTCCATAATTTTCTCATATAGTTCTTCTCTTTTTTCTTCCGAAAGCTGTTTGGAATCATTTAAATATAAAATATCACAATCTTTTGGTAGAATAACAGCTCCTGCTACTACAGGCCCAGCTAATGGACCTCTGCCTACCTCATCAATACCACAAATATAAGAATATTCTTCATATTTCTTTTCATACTGCTTCATCTGTTCTGTTCGTACTAATTCCTTTTGATACTCCTCTAACTTTTTCTTTGCACGAACAACTAAATTTTTAACACCTTTTCTTTCATCTAACTCATAGTACGTTATTTTTTCTGGTAACTCTGTAAGCGAGGAGTTTTCTAATACCATTTTAATTTCAGTAATTGTTTCCATCCTATTCCTCCGGACGTTCTAATGTCACTCGTCCGATTCTGCCTCCACGAAAATCATCTACAACAAACGAAGCCATTTTTTCTAAATCTAGCTCCCCGCCTTTCTTTTTACAAGCACGTTTTTCAGCAATTTTCGTTAACATTTCTTCTCCTGTACCACTTTCTTCTACTTGGTAACGGTTTTTTATTGCACCAGAATAATTAGACATAATATAATCCAGTAATTTGATAGCTAATTCATTTTGGTCTAAAATATCTTCATTGATAGAACCAATCATAGCAAGATGCAATCCTACTTTTTGGTCATCAAACTTTGGCCAAAGAATACCAGGAGTGTCAAGTAATTCTAACTCTTTATTTAAACGAATCCATTGCTTTCCTTTGGTAACCCCTGGTTTATTTCCTGTTTTTGCACAAGCTTTTCCTGCAAAAGAATTGATAAAGGTAGATTTTCCTACATTTGGAATTCCAACAATCATAGCTCGAATTGGTCTTCCAATAATACCTTTTGCTCTGTCTTTTTCAATTTTTTCTTTACAAGCAGTTCGTACGGTGTTCATTACATTTTTAACACCAGTACCACCTTTAGAATTTACGGTACATACATGAAATCCTTTCGTTTCATAATATTTACGAAACATAGCTGTAACAGCTTCATCTGCAAGGTCTGCTTTATTTAATAAAATAACTCTATCCTTTCCTTTTGCCAATGTGTCAATATCTGGGTTTTTAGAACTATATGGAATACGAGCATCCACTAATTCAATAATAACATCAATTAACTTTATATCTTCCTGCATTTGTCGCTTTGCTTTTGACATATGTCCAGGATACCACTGATAATGCATAAATTACACCTCTTTTCAATCTTCTCTGTTAATTTTATCAATAACGGAAAATGGCGAAAGCCTAAGCCATGCTTTTCCTATAATGTCACTTTTTACTACAATGCCAATGTTGGCGAATCGGCTGTCTTCACTATAATTTCGATTATCTCCTAATACAAAAAATTCATTTTCTTGTAAGATAATTGCTTCTTTTGCAAGTCCTGCTATATTCATTGGTTCTACTTTTACTACTTCTTCTAATTGTTCACCGTCAATATAAACATATCCATTGATAATCTCAATAGTTTCTCCAGGAAGCCCTATAACACGTTTTATATTATAATATCCATGTCCACTTCTACTCTGGTTAAATACAATGACATCATAACGCTTTGGCTCTTTTTTTAAATAAGCTATTTTGTTAATGATGATTTTCTCTCCATCATTCAATGTAGTATTCATAGAAATTCCCATCATAGTTGTTTTTTCCACAGCATATTCAATAATAAGATAAGCTGCAAAGATAACAAGTAATAGTTCTATTATCCATAGGATAACGGATTTTATATATTTTTTGTATTTTGGCGGTTTTTTATATAAATTCATATCCATAGGTAATTTATTCCTTTCCATATATCTGCTTTAGTATATCATGTCAGGTTTTTTATTTCAAGAACTTTCCTAGGTACTAAAAAAGCTTCGGGGACTCCCGAAGCTTTTGATTCATTTTATAATGAACTATTTAACGCGTTCTTTTACCTTTGCACTCTTACCAGTTCTTTCACGAAGGTAATTTAACTTAGCACGTCTAACCTTACCAAGACGAATTACTTCAATCTTTTCAACATTTGGAGAATGTAATGGCCATGTCTTTTCAACACCAACACCGTTGGATGTCTTTCTTACTGTGAAAGTTTCTCTTGCACCACCGTGCTGTCTCTTTAACACGATACCTTCAAACATCTGAGTTCTTTCACGATTTCCTTCTTTTACCTTAGCGTATACTCTTACAGTATCACCAACACGGAATTCTGCAATTTCAGACTTAAGCTGAGTTGCTTCAATGTTCTTAATAATGTCGTTCATTTTTGTGACCTCCTTAAATTCTACAGACATTCTTACTACCACTTTTTGGTACAGCGGAATATCATATCTCACAAGGAGGCATTATACACGATAATTCGAAAAAATGCAAGTATTTTTTATAATAAATCTGGACGATATTTTTTTGTTCGAAGAATTGATTGTTCTTTTTTCCATGCTTCAATTTTAGCATGATTACCTGATAACAATACTTCTGGTACTTTTTTTCCTTGATAGTTTTCTGGTCTTGTGTATTGTGGATGTTCTAATAAATTTCCAGTAAAACTTTCATATTCTGCGGAGTCTTTGTTATTGAGTACACCAGGAATCAATCGTGAAATAGCATCAATCATTACCATTGCAGGAAGTTCTCCACCTGTTAAAACATAATCTCCAATCGAAACAAAATCCGTTGCCACTTCTTCTAATGCTCTTTCATCAATTCCTTCATAATGACCACATAGAAAGACTAAATTTTCTTCTTTTGAAAATTCTTGTGCCATAGATTGATTAAATTGATGACCCCAAGGAGTTAAATAAACAACTCTAGGACGTTGTTCTCTTCCTGTTGTTTTTTTCATATCTTGTTTGATAGCCGCATGTATGCGTCCCCGCATATCCTTGACCTCGTTATAATGTTCTTTCCCGTACTTCTTCACGGTGGATATCGTTGCATCCGATAAAATTATCACATACAAACCCGATCTATAATCGACAAACACGGATTGACCGGTGTGTCCGCAATGCCCGATAGCACCGTCCTTGAAAAGACCTCCCGTTTGTTGATATCTTTCATCTACATATAAGTATCCAAGCCCTCTTGATTCACTCATTTCCGCAGTATGATTCTGTGCAGCCAACAAAAAAGTCTCTTCTTTT